>JBAXFW010000064.1:0-4958 GCA_037139635.1 bacterium
CTAGTGCTACTGAGAGAACACCTATGATGGCTACTACAATTAAAAGCTCAAGGAGAGTGAAGGCTTTTGTTTTTTGGTTAGAGAAGTTACGTTTCATAATATATATGATTTGAGTTTACGGGTGAAGTATAGCACAAAAAACCAAATATTGTTTGGTTTTTTGTGCTGAAAAAAGATTTATTAGGACTTTTTTAAAGTTTCTGTGGATAACTCTTTAGTTTCTAAGATAACTTCATGTGGAAAATCAATGATATCACGAACAAGTTTGTCGTACATATTCATTCTGTAATTAAATTCTTTAGTATCAAAAAGAGCATAGACAAGTTCAGTTCCAATTTCTGCTTCAAGTTTTCGAATACCCTCGTCTATCTTAGAACGACTCATTCTATCCCCTACAATCAAAAGATCAACCCTCGTATCTTTGTTTTTTATAAAAATACCTGAGACAATTAATAATTTTATCTTCCCAACTTTTTTAAATGTTTCTAAAATTATTTTCTTATCAAGAGAATCGGAATTTACCAATAGATCTTCAAATTCTCCTGTATATTTAAAAGAAGAATTAAAAAAATATTCACCATTTGTATGTTTTTTAACAAAATTTATTGAAGAAAGAAGCTTTAATTCCTTATTGGTTAAGTTTGCATTCACTCTGCTTCTTTTAACGACATCTTTACTAACAAAACCCTTAGTCTGATTCAATAAAAACAGACGCATAATTTTTACTCTTCCTGAATTGCCTAGAATTTTGCCTAGAATTTCCATTTCGTTATTATATAGCTTTTATCCTAAAAAACAAGTCAAAACGTAAAAACACCGGTTTTTGACCGGTGTTTTTAAAAGGTATTATAAGTATATTATTTCAATTCTACTTTACCACCTGCTTCTTCGATTTTCTTCTTTAAATCTTCAGCTTCTGCTTTTTTCATACCATCCTTCAATGTTGCAGGTGCGCCGTCAACTAAATCTTTAGCATCCTTAAGTCCAAGAGCTAAAACCTCTTTAACAACTTTCATAACTGCAATTTTTTGTTCTCCTGCAGAAGTAAGAACTACTGTGAATGAATCTTTTTCCTCAACTGCCTCAGCGGAAGCAGCTGGGCCTACAGCAACAGCTGCAGCTGAAACTCCAAACTTTTCCTCGATTGCCTTTACAAGATCGTTCAGTTCTAAAACTGATGCGCTTTCAAGGTCTTTCATGAATGAATCAAATTTCATATATTTTGTTGAACATAGTGATTACAAAATCATGCACCCTGTCGCTCGCGAGCGACGGGGTTAAAAAATTATAGTCGCTATGCTCCTTAATTTATTTAATAATTACTTCGTCTTTGCAACTTCATTAACTGCAATAGCTAAACGTTGCATAGGAGATTTGAGTAAAAATGCAATTTTTGAAAGTAATACTTCCCTACTTGGGATCGTAGCAATTTCAGTCATCTTTACGCCGTCAACAAATTTCCCTTCAAAAATTCCTCCTAAGATAGTAAGAAGTCCTTTGTGAGTTTTTTGGAAATTGTAAACCTCTCGAGAAGAAGCTATTTCGTCTGACGAAAATGCAATTGCGACTTCGCCTGGCAATTCTGGCACTACTCCTTCGGCCTTACCTTTTAGGGCACGAGCAAGTAATGTTTTTCTTGAGATTTTATAACCGACACCTTGATCTCTTAAATCTCGGCGAAGATTTGTTTCATCAAAAACTTTCAAACCATGGAAGTTTACAAAAACTACTGATTTTGAATCTTTGACGACCTTCTCAAGGTCTTTTATCATTTCTTCTTTTTTTGATTTTAATAACATGAATATTTTAATGAACGTAATGAATATAAAATTTTCTACCCTGCCGCTCGCGAGCGACGGGGTTATAAAAATATAGTCGCTATGCTCCTTATTTTCAATAAAAAAAACGGCCTAAGCCGCAAGTTTTCTCCGACCGAAATCGGACTATCGACCCACTAAATAGGACTTACACCCAATTACGAATTTAGAATTACGAATTTCAAATTGTTAACTCGTAATTTTTAATTGCTAATTGATTACGCCTATCTTCTTTGCGGTATTAACATAATAGCACAAAGGTTTTATTTTGCAACCTCGACAGTATTTGATGTTTTTGAGGAATCATTACTTTTATCCATACCACCCAATAGAAAAACACCCAAAAGCCCTAGGGCAATCATAGCTGTAAAAATAAGTAATGTCTTAAAAAAGTGTTTTACCATAAATTTATCGATACCCCTTAGCCCACAAAATAATTGATAAAAAAACTAAAATCGCTATTAGAATATAAGGAATACGCCAAATAAATTCTTTCTTTTCAGCTTTAGTCATATTTTTCGTCAACCTCTGCCAACCATCTTTAATCATGATTGCTGGTAGAACAAATATCAGAAAGACTAATGCTTGAAACGGATTCATATTTTGATTATAGCATATGAGAAATTCGCAGCAAAAAATCCCCAGTCGGGGATTTTTTGCTGCATTTTTATTCTTGCACTAAAATAGTTGCAACATTTTTACTATTATCACAATCTACTAAAAGAGTATTTGTTTTTAAATAAACATCAGGTAAAACTACAATCTTAAAACTATATGGTTTTATGGTAAAAGTTGTACCAATCTTAATGGTACGAGTCTGAGAAGAACGATTATCAATCATAATTCCAGTATTATCTTTATAAGTAACTACATTATTAGGCAACGAAACCTGACAATCTTTATCAAACTGTAATCTCTTATCAGCATATTTTACCAAAGCATCAGCATAAGACATTACAACTGGAGGAATTACATTAATACCACTAGTGTCTAGTGTCGACTTTGGCTCAATTGTTATATTTTCTACTGGCGGCACCACAATAGCAGCAACATCAGCCTTTTTATTCCTTAGGTTAAAAAATAGAATAATTGCAACGATTACTACGACTACTCCAGCCCCAATTAAAGCTTCTTTCTTTTTTGATTTTTCCATAATTTTCATATTATCTTAATTTGTGATTTTGTCCAGTAGTTATAGAGATGATAAAATCATTAAAATTTTACAAAAGAATTCAACCAAAAAAATCCCTTATGGGATTTTTTTGGTTCGTCCTCATTTTTTATTGCTCAACTTGAATTAAATTCAGAGCTGCGCGAGTTTTTGGCCCAACGAGACCATTGACTGGCGTTATGCCTTTTGCTTTTTGGAAAGCCTTTACAGCAGAAGCTGTTTTTGGTCCCCATTTTCCATCTACTTTCAAATTTAAATTCAAACTAGTATTGAGAACTTTTTGAAGATTTGAAACTTCAGCAACTGTACTTTTTACATTCACTGTTTTAGCAAATGAAATATAAGTTACTTGAGTCATAGTAACCTCTGGAGAAATCGTAAGGGATGGGGTTGTTGGTACTTCTGGTGTTACAGGAGGTGTAACAACTAGAGGAGTAACGACTGGTGGTGTAACAACAGGAGAGGCAACGACTGGAGTAATACCAGTAGTCAATCCTCCTCCGCCCTGAATTGCTTCAGTGTTAAATGCCCATGTGTATGGCATGCCGACAAGAGTGACCGGAGAGCCGGCTACTGCATTAGCCGCAGAAATTACAAAACCTACGGTAGTTCCCTTTATATAATCAACAGCATGAGCTTCTGTTACTGTTGTATTACTAACGGTCCAAGCAGGAATATAAGTCGCAGTTGGGTTTGAAGAAAAAGTTAAACTTGCTGTATCCATTGGCTCTGAGAATAAAACAACTGGTGAAGTATTTATCGTATTATTTGTTGTATTAGTTGCTGGAGTAACACTTACAACGATTGGAGCTGCCCCATCAGTTGATGTTTTTAATACAAAAGTAGCAAGTGCATTATGTGCAACTGAGTTATCTGAGACAGACCCAACTTGTTGAATTTTTAGTGTGTAATCTGTTTTATTTGTAGAAATTGTTTCTCCACTTGAAGTAACCCCTATATATATCGTTGCATCATTAGCAACATCATTCAAAACTCCACTTGAAGGAGTAAGGGATGTAAAAGTTTCTACAAGATTGCCAGCAGTTGTGTCTGCAATGCCTGCCTGAAAGTCAGTAGCTGCGACTGAAGAATCTTGAATTGGTTCTGAATAAACTACCATAACATAATCAACACGGCCATCATTGTTGTTATCAAGAGTTGCAGAAGAAACATATGCTGGAGCTTGTGCATCAGCAATAGCAATCGATGCAGCATGTCCTACAACAGCATTTGTATCTCCGTTCGTATCTGCCACTGCCAAAGCATCTGCATATAGTCCTTCAGATGCAGAATATGCTAAAGCTGTGTTGCTAAATGGAGTGCCTGTGAAAGTTAAAGTAAATGTCCATGGAGTTCCAGCACTTGTGATGGCAGCACTTGCAGGACTAAGTGGAGTTGCTCCACCTCCCCCAACATCAATATGCCACTTTGAAAAATCTACCGAAGCAATATTCTGCCCTGGATTATTTAAGGTAACAAGCACTGTGTTGCTTGAATTTATTACTGCGCTATTGATTGTTATATCAGCTGCTGCATTTACCATGCTTGGCATAGAAACAAATACCAGAAAACCAAAAACAGTAAGCATTCCAGCCAAGATAATTTTATTTTTTAACATTTTTTTAAATTAATAATTATTAATAATAAAAGATAATCCCTATTCTCGACCAAAAGAATCTGGACAATATCTAATAATTATAGAACAACATATTTTTTACACCAGAAAAAAAGTGGATAAGTAGAAACACAAAAAACCCCTCCGACGAAAAGTCAAAGGGGTTTTTAGGATTATTTGAGTTAATCAGACTTCAATTTATCCGGAATTGAGAAACGCTATTACCAAACTTTCACTTAGTTATGAATTGACCAAGTTCCTGTTGGGTAGTTGTATAGATTTGTTAGGTTTGCAGTTGTGATAGCTGTACCACTTGCTGCACCTGCATCATCATTCCATGAGAATGTGTCAGCAG
>JBAXFW010000065.1:0-4904 GCA_037139635.1 bacterium
AACTTAGACGAATATGAAAGAGTTGACCGTGAAATTGGAATAATAAAACTTAAGAAAGATAACCTATTTTCTGAGCTAGATACAAAAATATTTGAAATAAATACTAACATTAAAGACTTTAATAAAACTATGGCTAATATCCACGCTTATATAATGGGCAACGCTGAGGTTAATTTTGATATAGAAACAATTAAGACACTTTCTAGTAAACAAATTATTAAATTGGACTTAAGAATCCCTGATGACGGTAGTCATAGCGTAAATAGAACCAAGGTATTTATATATGATATCGGCTTAATGTTGAATAACCATACTCAAAAAAGACACCCTATGTTTCTAATTCACGATAATATATTTGATGTTGACCAAGATACTTTAATTCAGAGTCTAAATTTCTTAGCTGAACAAGAAGAAAAAAATAATTTTCAATATATTCTTACCCTAAATAGAGATAAAATAGAAAACGAAGAAAAAAAAGAGGAAATAAAACTTAAAATAAAAGAACATACTAGAGCAAGCTTTAACCGAAAAAATAGGTTTTTAAAGGTAGATTATAAAGAACTAGATTAACACTTAATTAATCAATAATTCTTTTAAAGTTAAATTACCACTCCCGTAAGGTGTATTTTTAAGTTCATTTACTGAATCCTGATTTGGCAATCCCCCATTATTATCTTTTGCTAGATTTTGTAGTGTAGTTAAACACTTATGAGAAATTAAAAGTTGCATACGTCTACTTAAAAAATCCGAAAAAGTTATATTAGGATAATTATCTAAATAAAACATCGTTTGTTTTTTACGATAAGAGTCAGCTTGCTCCAATGTTTGATTTTCAGGACAAACAAATTCTTTATTTAACTTAAATTCTTTCCATTGTTTTGAGATAGAGTCACGCCAAAAGAAAAAAACTGACATTAATATAATTACTATTAATACCAATGCAAAATATTTTTTAAAAAGTGTTTTCATAAATTTTTATTGGAGTAATATTGCTATATCAAAAATTCTTCCAAGAGATTCTATGCTTCCAGTAACTGCGCCTGTCGGAACACCTAAAAAGCAATTATCTTTAACTAATATTGCTAACCCTCCTGAATTACCGTGTTCAATTTTCGCTGACGTTACGTAATATGGATAATCATACCCTGAGATAATTCCTTCTGTAGCTGTAATATCTTTAGTTGAGCCAATTGCTGGGTATCCAATTACTACAATTTGATCTCCAGTATTTGCTTTAATGTTGTTTTTTGAGCAAAGCTTGCCTTTCTTTAGGGAAGACAGTGATAAATTAGTACTATCAATTTTAAATACAGCTATATCAAACTCTGATGCGGTGCTATTAATGATATCACTATTTACACTTGGGAAAAATACAACGGGATTATTTCCATTTATTGATAATTCACATCTACTAGCAAGTAACCCATATTTATCTGAAATTGCGTGTTTATTTGTTAGTGCGTATACTTCATTTATTGAATTTATGTGTATATATGCTGTTGCTGTTTGCGAATAAGGCTGATAATACATATCTACACCACTACAAATTAAAAATGCAGTATTGTCTCTCCATTCAGAAACAACAGACGAAATATCAGGTTTAGATTTTTGTGTTGGTTCTATTGTTTTTGTGTCTTTATTCTTTAGAGCGTCTATTTCTTTTTGTAAACTATTAATTTGTTCCTGCTGAGAATCTGACGCGACATTTATTGTTGGGGCACCTGACTGATTATTAGAATTTTTTGTGCTAACAGATATTAAAGCAAAAGTAATTCCTACTACGGCACTTAAAACAAAAAAAACTATAATCGGATTAAATTTTTCCTTGCTCTCTTTTTCCATAAATTTTATTACTAGAGCTAAGACGCAAAAAGCTCCTAGCCAAGTTTGATGGTTTTTAGGCCACCCATAACCGTTTCCAGTTATGACACAGTACGTGTAAAACCCTGACTAAGAGTTCTTTATTACGTACTGTGCTTTTGACCATATCCTTAGAGACTCTAAGGGGTTAGGTCTTCTATTAAGTTATGTTTATATTATAACGCTTTAAAGACGATAAAACTAGCTACAGTTAACTATTGCAAAAATCCTTACACTCGTGTATAATTTACTTATGAGTGAAAAAGAAAATAAATTTACTATACGAGATGAACGTGCAGAAGAAGGCTTTTTAGAGTATTGGGCTGACAAAGGAGACTTCAAAAAATTCAGTGATTTTGTAAATAAACGAGATAAAACAATTAGTGATGTCGGTATTAGTTATAGAAAGATGAATCACTGGGAAGAAGCAGGGATACTCCCCGATGGCGTAACCAGAGAGGGAGACGGCTGGCGAAAATTTAATAAAATTGAATTAATTTGGATACATATTCTTGTTAGATTAAGAATGTTTGGGCTACCACTACCTTTGATACTAAAAACCAAAGAAGGAGTTATTGAATGGGAAAAAGAAAAAGATATTTACCCTGTTTTTGAATTTTATATAGTAAGGGCTTGGATAAATGCAGATGATATTTATGTTGTAGTTTTTCCTGATGGGACTGCTGAAATGGCTTCAACAGAAGAAATAGAAAAATCAAAAATGTTTTATGGTTCAAAAGATATGTTACTTATATCTATCAAATCTATTCTCTCTAAAATGGGTTTTAACACCAAAAACCCAAGTCGTTTAGTAGATTTAAACCGAGAGGAAAAAGAACTGCTATTTTCAATTCGTGGTGAAAATAATTCAGAAGTAAAAATTAAATTATCAGATAATCTAATAAAAGAAATTGAAAGTACTGAAAATATCAGTGATACACCAAGTCATAAAATTTTAAGTGATTCAAAAGAGAAAAGAATTTATGGTGAAGTTATTACAAAGTTTGAAGATGGAGAACAAAAAGTCGTTAAGATTACAAAGAAGCAAAAGTTTAATAGGAAATAATTTGCTATCGGGAAAAACCGAAGCTTTATAAAAAAAGATATGCGTTATCAGAAACAACTGAAACAAAATCACAATTATAAAATAAAATGGTATCAATTGATGAATACCGTAAGATACTTGGTGATTACACAAGCACCGATGAACAAATTAAAAAACGCATTAATTATTTAGAAGCTTTTTGTAGAAATATTATTAAATTTGAGTTAGAAACTTATGTTAAAGGTAAAAAAGAATAAAATAGAAAACTACAATGTTAATTCTTATGAAGGGCGAGAAGGCCTAATTTACCCTCGTGTATCAAGCGACAGACAAAAATCAGAAGGACACGGGTTAGAAAGCCAAGAAGAAAGATGTATGGCTGAGTTGGCTAGACTTAATGTCCCCTATTCAGAAACGTTTCCAGACAGTTATACGGGTGGAGGAGATTTTATGGAAAGACCAGCAATGAAAAAAATGCTCTCATACATTGACGCACATCCTCATAAAAAATATCTAGTAATTTTTGATGATATAAAAAGATTTGCAAGAGACACAGAATTTCATTTCAAACTTAGAACAGCTTTTATGTCTAGAGATGTTTCTTTAAAGTGTCTTAATTATAATTTTGATGATAGTCCAGAAGGGCGTTTTATTGAAACAATAATGGCAGGTCAAGCAGAATTAGAAAGACACCAAAACAAAAGACAAGTTATACAAAAAATGAAATCACGCCTTGAATTAGGGTATTGGACTTTTGGTAGTAAAAAAGGATATACACTTACTAAAAACCCAGAGCACGGTAAAATCGCAATATCAAACGAAGAAGGAGAAATCTTAAAACAAGCACTTGAAGGATTTGCTAATGGTACTTTCATAAGGAAAATTGACGCTTGTAGATTCCTTGTTGAAAAAGGATTTTGGGAAAAACAGTCACCAGAGAAATACATTGATAAACTTGCACAGATTATTAAAGATCCGTTTTATGCTGGATTTATTGAATACCCTGCTTGGGAAGTATCTCGTCGCATAGGAAAGCACAAAGGTATCATCACACTAGAGACTTTTGAATTAAATCAAAAAAGACTAGGTAAACTTGATTTAGGCAAAAGAATCAGAACAGATATAACAGACGAGTTTCCCCTACGCGGTTTATTGGTGTGTGCAAGTTGTGAAAACCATTTAACCGCTACGTGGTGTTCAGGTAGAAGTAAAAAACACCCATACTATTTTTGCCAAAACAAAAACTGTGAAAGCTATTGGAAAGTAATTAAAAAAGAAACTGTTGAATCCGAATTTAATGAGATTCTAAAAAAGACTACACTTAAAAAAGATGTTTCAACCATCGTACAAAAAATATTTGATAAAGTTTGGATTGAAGAAGTTGAAAACATACAAAAATTACAAGATAATTTAAATAGTAAAAAAACAGTTATAGAAAAGAAAATATCTGAACTTACAAACTTAGTTATTTCTACTAAATCAGAATCACTTAAACGTATCTATGAAGCTCAAATTGAAGCAAAGGGAGAAGAAATTGAACAAATTGATTCAGATATACCTATAAACAACACAGACCTGAAAACACCTTATAGAACCGCCCTAGATAAGGCTACAGGTTTATTAAAAAGCCCTTATGCTATTTGGTTAAGTTTAGACACTAAAGAACAACAGAATCTGTTTTATTTCATCTTTGAGAAGAAACTTTTGTATTCTAAAAAAGACAGCTATAGAACCAACAAAAGCCCTTATGCAATAAGGTTATTTGAGGAATTTGTAACTACAAACTCTCTGGATGTGGAGATGACGAGAATTGAACTCGTGTGCAGAAGGATTATGTCTTGAAGTCTACATACTTAGTACGCTTATTGTTTAGATCAAAAAATTATTAAGTGTACGAAATATTTTTTAATCGATTCTCTTTGTTTTGGAAAAAAGTCGAGAAAGTCTTTATCCTATCCCGATAATATTATGCCTTGTTTCATATATCGGAAGTCTATGA
>JBAXFW010000066.1:0-4848 GCA_037139635.1 bacterium
AAATAAAAACACAATCCAATCCCTCAGTGCAAGCTTGTCAAAACTGCAAACGTGATTTCACAATTGAATTGGAGGATTTTAATTTTTATGAAAAGATAAAAGTTCCACCACCGACTTTTTGTCCACTCTGTCGCGCAGAGAGGAGGTTAACTTTTAGAAATGAAAGAAGTCTTTTTAAAGTCAAAAATACAGCTACTGGAAAAGATATGTTCTCACTATACCCACAAAAAAGTGATAAAAAAAATCTAACTCAAGAGGAATGGTTTAGTGATGATTTTGATGCAATGATTTATGGACGAGATTTTGATTACTCAAAATCATTTTTTATTCAATTTAAAGAATTATATGAAGTCGTCCCTATTTTTCCTTTAAGGGTTGAGTTTATGGTAAATAGCCCATATTGTGCAAATGCTACAGCCTTGAAAGATTCTTATTTATGTTTTAACTCAAGTTATTCTGAAAATTGTATGTATGGTAATGCTACTGATTATAGTAAAGATTGCATTGATAATTCCCACATAAGTCATTCAGAGCGATGTTATGAATGTTTTTGGTTGCAAAATTGCTATCAGTGTTATTTTACAATAATGTCTGCTGAGTCGAGAAATTTATTTTTTTGTCGAGACTGTTTAGGATGCAATGATTGTTTTGGTTGTGCTAATTTAAGAAAAGCTTCGTATTGTATTTTTAATAAAAAATATGAAAAAGAGGAATACTTTGAAAAAATAAAAAATATGAAGCTAGATAGTACGTTCGGAATAATTGAGGCAAAGGAAAAAGCTAGGACTTTTTGGAAAACTCAACCGACAAAATGTCATCAAGGCTTAAAGAATCTAAATTCAACTGGTTCTTATGTTACTAATTGCAAAAATGTAAATGATAGTTTTTTGGTGCGAGAAGGTGAAAATATTAAACACAGTCAGTACTTACAAGTACCCAAAGTTAAAGATTGTTATGATGTATCTGCGTGGGGAGACAATATGGAATTAAACTATGAGGTTTGTGTGTCTGGTCATAATTCATATTTATCTAAATTTTCTTCTGATTGTTGGCCTAATTGCAGGAATCTAGAATACTGTATGAGTTTGTTTAGTTGTTCTGATTGTTTTGGTTGTGTTGGATTAAAGAAAAAATCATATTGTATTTTTAATAAACAATATGGAAAAGAAGATTATTTTAAAATGGTTGAAAAAATCAAGCTTCATATGGATGAAATGCCTTACGGGGATAAGAAGGGTAATATATATAAATACGGTGAATTTTTTCCTATAGAAATTTCTCCTTTTGGTTATAATAATACAAATGCAATTCAGTTTTTTCCAATGACGAAAGAAAAATCTGAAGATTTTGGTTATCCTTGGATTGATGTCGCAAGGGGTGAATATGCTATAAGTAAAATAGCTTCCGAAATACCTGATACTATTGGTGAGATTGATGAGTCTATATTAGGCGAAGTTATTGAATGTGAAAAATGTCATAATTCATATCGTATTTTAGAAAATGAATTTTCGTTTTATAAAAAAGAAAATTTGCCACTACCTAAGGCGTGTAATAATTGTAGGTTTATAAATAGAATTAACGATAGATTAAAGTTAGATTTATATGAAGGATCTTGCATGTGTTCTGGTGTTCGTGATAAAACTGGTATTTATCAAAATTCGGTAAAACACCTGCATGGCGATGACTCGTGTGGAGAAAAATTTAAAACTGGATATGATCCAGAAGGAAAAGAGATTGTCTATTGTGAAAAATGCTATCAGCAAGAAGTATATTAAAATGAAACTTGAAATAAAAACACATTCGAATCCCTCAGTGCAAGCTTGTCAAAACTGCAAATGTGATTTCACGATAGAAATCGAGGATTTTAATTTTTATGAAAAGATAAAAGTTCCACCTCCTACCTTTTGTCCGGAATGTCGCAATATCCGTAGGTTGTGTTGGCGCAATACTCGCTCTTTATATAAAAGAGAATGTGGGCTCTGTAACAAACCACTTGTCAGTATGTATGATGATGGTCCAGAGGTTTATTGCAATGAATGCTGGAATAGTGATAAATGGGATCAACATTCAAGTGGCAGAGATTATAATTTTTCAAAATTATTTTTTGTTCAGTTAAAAGAACTATGGAATACTGCTCCAAGATTTTTTCAATATAGATCTGGAAATTTTGTTAATTCTGATTTTTCTAATTATTCCGTAAATAATAAAAATGTATATCTTGCGTACTCAGTGATAGATTGTGAGGATGTGATGTATTCTGAAACAATTGAAAAATCAAAAAATTCTCTTGATTCTAATAGTGCGTACAAAATTGATAATTCTTCATATAACGTTGATTGTGATACGAATTATAATACACATTATGCTGTGAAATCCTCTAACTGTATAGATTCCTATTTTTTATTTGATTGTAGTAATTGCCAAAATTGCTGTTTATCATCAAATTTGCGTAATCAAAAGTTTGTATTTGATAATAAAAAAATGACAGAAGAAGAATACAGAAATGCTATTGAAAAAATGAATTTAAATACACACCGAGGTATTTTACTTGCACAAGAGAAATTTGATAATATGGTAAAAAATAAAGCAATTCATCGTTTTGCTTTAATTGTAAATTCAAATATTGCAAGTGGAGATTATATAAAAAATTCTAAAAATATCAAATTATCATTTGACGTTTGGGACGCAGAAAATATTGCTTATAGTTTTCGAGCTACTCAAGGAATTAAAGATAGTTATGACGTTTGCGGTGGAGGGTTAAAACCCGAACTCACTTATGAAACCTTGGCAGCAAGTGTTTATTCTTATAAGAATTATTTTTGTTATATTACTCTTACTTGCAGAGAATGCGAGTATTCGGGAATTCTTCGAAATTGTTCGTACTGTTTTGGTTGTTTTGGGTTGAATAATGCAAAATATTGTATTTTCAATAAACAATATTCTGAAGAAGAATATTTTGACTTAGTTACAAAGATTAAGGGACATATGAATGAAATGCCATATGTGGATGATAAGGGCAGGATATACAAATATGGTGAATATTTTCCTTTTGACATGTCACCCTTTGGATATAATGAAACAAATGCTAATGATTTTTTCCCAATTAAAAAAAGTGAAGCAACTGAAAAAGGATATAACTGGAAAGAAAGAAATGGAAGAGATTATCACGTCACTATTAAAAGTGAAGATTTGCCTAATGATATACGTGATGTGTCTCCTGGTATTTTAGATGAAATTATTTCTTGTTCAAATAATGGTGATCAAGCATATCAATGTACTACCGCTTTTAAAATAGTTCCAAATGAGTTACAGTTTTATAAGCAAAAAGATTTACCATTGCCACACTATTGTCCAAATTGCAGACATTACCAAAGATTAAAATATAGAAACAGAATGCACCTCTATCATCGTTCATGTATGAAAGAAGGGTGTAAGAATAAATTTGAGACTTCATATGCACCCGGACGACCTGAGATCGTGTATTGTGAGAATTGTTATAATAAAGAAATATATTAATAAATATTTATTGCAAAATAATTTTTAATTATAATTATTTTTTGACTTTTTTACTTATATCGTATAATATAAGGTTATTATTGGTGGTAAAAATTGCAAAAATATATGAAATCCTTTAAAAATAGCATTAAAATAGCACTTTTAACAGGAGGACCATCGCTTGAACGAGGAATTTCATTAAATTCTGCTCGATCAGTGCTTGATCATTTAGGTGATAAAAATATTGAAATAATTCCAATATATTTTGATCATAAAAAAAGAGCTTTCAAAATATCTTGTGCGCAACTATACTCAAACAATCCTTCTGATTTTGATTTCAAACTTTCCAAGAGTTCAAAAGTTATGAGTCCTAAATCTTTAGTAGATTTTCTTAAAAAAGTTGATATAGTTTTTCCAGCAATGCATGGACCATTTGGTGAAGATGGGCAAATTCAATCTTTTCTAGAAAAAAATAAAATTCCTTTTATTGGATCTGGTAGTAAGTCTTGCAAGATGGCTTTTGATAAATATGAGGCAAATAAAAATATAAGCGAAAAAGGTTTTTTTACTTTGCCATCTGCACTTTTAAAAATTTACGGAAAGGACAATGAGAAAATTATTAAAGATTTTTTCAGTAAAAATAAAATCAAAAGAGCAATAGTAAAACCTGCAACCGGAGGCTCTAGTATTGGTGTTTTTTCAGTTAATTCTCCAAAAGAAGCAATAGAAAAAGCAAATATCATTTTTTCTAAACGAATTGACACTAGAGTAGTACTGGAACCATTTGCTGAAGGAAGGGAATTCACTGTAATAATTTTGCAAAATAAACTAGGCATGCCTGTGGCTGTCGTTCCTTCTGAAATTGAAATGACATATCACGAAGGTAGGATTTTTGATTTTCGTAAAAAATATCTACCCACCAATCAAGTACAATACCATTGTCCGCCTAAGTTTTCATTAGAAACCATTAAAAAAATCCAAACCGAAGCAAAGCAAATTTTTTCTTTATTTAAAATGAATGATTTTGCTCGTTTTGATGGTTGGGTATTTCCTGATGGCAAGATTTGGTTTTCAGATTTTAATACTATCTCTGGCATGGAACAAAACAGTTTTCTGTTTCAACAAGCCTCACTATTGGGAATGAGTCATAGTGATTTATTGCATTTTATCGTTAAAAATTCATGCCAAAGACAGAAAATTAATTTTCCTCAAATAAAAAAAGAAAATAAAAAAAGAAAACCCGTATCTGTTATTTTTGGAGGCCATACCTCAGAGAGGCAGGTATCACTTATGAGTGGTACAAATGTTTGGCTAAAATTGAGAAATTCAAAAATTTATGAACCAAAACCATAT
>JBAXFW010000067.1:0-4666 GCA_037139635.1 bacterium
AGATTACACTTTAGGTATATTAAAAAAAGTTTGGATTTATATTGTTATTGGTATCGGAATCGGTGCCTGGATCCATGGCTATGTACCAGCTGATTTTCTGGCACAGTATGCGGGGTCGGGTAAGTGGTATGCTGTACCACTCGCTGTTCTTATCGGTATTCCACTTTATTCAAATGCGGCAGGAGTTATACCCCTAGTTTCGGCATTGACTGAAAAAGGAGTATCTATAGGCACGACACTAGCCTTCATGATGTCAGTCACTGCTTTATCATTGCCAGAATTTATGATTTTAAAAAAGGTGATGAAATTAAAACTCATTTTTATTTTTGCTGGGATAGTAGCTGTAGGCATTACATTTACTGGTTATTTATTTAATTTAGTTCTGTAATTTTTTACTTGACTTCTTTTTTCTTTAGGTATATCATTCAAATATGCGTTTGAATGAATTAGCAAAATTAATGAGGACAGCCGGAGATGAAAGTAGACTTAAAATTCTATGTACTATCTTCGGACAGAAAAAAATATGTGTCTCAGACATAGCAACAGAGCTTGATATGAGCATTGCTATTGTGTCGCATCATCTGCAGGTGATGTCACATGAGGGTTTAGTCGTTTCTATTCGAGAAGGAAAAAAGATTTGTTACGAGTTACCTAAAGATCCTTTTATTAAGGATCTAAAAAAGTTTATTTGTAAATATAAGTAAGTCGTAACTACAATAATTAACAGCGTCACATTTTAGTAGTCAACTGTGTGACATATTATATAAAATTAAAAAACATGAAAGATCATAAAGTAATAATTTATTCCACCACCACTTGTCCGTATTGTGTTTATGCAAAAAATTTCTTCAAAGAAAAAGGTGTTTCTTTTGAAGATAAAAATGTAGGGACCGATAGGGCAGCGGGGCAAGAGATGGTACAAAAAAGTGGACAGATGGGTGTGCCAGTTATTGATATTGATGGCGAAATAATCGTTGGTTTTCAGCCAAAAGTTTTTGAAGAATTGTTAAATAAATAAAAAATATGAAAATTATAAAAAATGAAAGTGTTATAGATAGGATGATTAGAGTAATACTATCAGTGGTGTTCTTTTTGTTGGCATTCTTTTGGTTAGTTGGTATTGCTAAGATTATATTCTATGTCTTTGCAGTCGTGGCTTTTTTTACTGCTGTCACTGGATTTTGTGCTTTATATAAGATATTAAAAATAAATACAAATAAAAATCCTGAAAAGAAAACTTCCAAAATAGTTTTTAGTCTCTTTATTGTTATTTTACTTCTAATATTAGTAGGTGGTAGTTATGCAAGTAATTTTTTCACAAAGAAATTTTTTCTAGAAGATTACAATAATATGAACCAGTATTATAAACAAACTTTGTTTTATACGGGGCAAGATAAAAGACCAGAGGCATTAGATAATTACAATAAACTAGTAAGTGAATATGGAGTATTTTTAAATAAATATACAAAATATCATCCTTATGTTATTTCTCGCGACGTTCATTTTAACAGTGATTTATCAAAAGTTTCAGATATCATTCTTAGTTTGAAAGACAAAGTCAATACAGGTGATCTTAAATCAGCTCATACTGATTTTGAACAAATAAGACCAATATTCCAAGATTTATTAAAAAGAAATGGTTTTTCAATGTTAGCTATAACTCTTGTGGATTTTCATGATGCAATGGAAAAGATTATTACTGCCGCGGACGCGAAAGATGGAGCTCAAGTAATCGCTGTGTATGAAGAGGTAGACAGTAAACTAAAGGCAGTGGAAGAATTGGCTAATGATACTGAAATTCAAGCTATCAGACAAAAATTAGATGAAACATTAAGTCTTGCAAAAGAAGGGAAAGTAGATTTGTTGTCGACAAAAGCAGCAGAACTTAAAAGTGCTTTTGTAAAAGTTTATCTTAAGAGAGGATAAAAATATGATTTTACTCGATGTTCGAACGAAAGAAGAATATGATATAGATCACATTCCTGGTGCAATCTTATGTGATATTATGAATTTGCTTCAGGGAGATTTTCCAGATATTGATAAAAATGAAGAAATAATTTTATATTGTGAGTCAGGAAATCGATCTATGATGGCAAAAAATATGCTCGACGGGGCAGGTTTCACTAATGTTGTTGATGCCGGCAGTATTGATAACTTACGAAAATAAAATATTTAAAAAGCGGTGCAATTTGTTTTAGAATATACGACTGACGTATCAAAAGTAATTTTATTTAAATCGATATTTTGTGTTTTGGTTTCAGCTCCAACGTCTCCATAACCTCGAACAAAACTATTTCTAATTTTTTTAAAGGCAACCCAATTGATTGATTCTACTCCCTCTGATTGAAAAGTGTAATCGGCTAAGATAATGTCTTTTTTGTAAGTACCAACGATTGTTCCAGTAGAACTGTCTTTTTCAGCATTTTGTATATCGAATTTTCCTTGAATATTTTCTCCTACCTCTGAAGAAATTTCAAGACTATAAACATCTTTAGCCAAATGAGCTACATAGCATCCAACAATAGACTCAGCTTGTATTGGGTTCTTTTCGATTACTTTTTTTGTACCTATAAAATATACAGACATACTAATGAGAATAATACTAAGTACTAAGATTGTTATTTTTAGATTTTTTTTCATATAGATAATGACGTTTTTATGTTGATAATATTACACAAGCAAGGACTGTCCTTGTTTAAATTAATTTTTTATTCAATATAGCCAGTTGAAGAAAGTAGTTTTTTGATATAGCGAGAGTTTCTCGACAGGGGGTGAAATTGTTTTCCAGTAACTTCATTTTCCTCAAAAGAAACAGCATATTTTACTAATTCGCCAGGTGTGACCCATCGGTACCCTTGGTGGTTATCTTCAGATCCTCCCATCTCATTTTTCATTTCATTTACCTTTAAATTAAATTCTTCACCATCTGGTAGTCTGACTAAAAAGAGGTGAGTGATACGCTTAGATTTTTGGATAGTTCCGTCTTTCTTTTTTGTCTCAAAAAAACTTTCAAAGCTTTCAATTTTTTCTATAGGCAAATTTTCTATGTTGATTCCAGTTTCTTCTTGTGTTTCTCGTATTGCAGAATCTTTTTGTTCTTGCATGCTTGAGTTAATGTTTTTTATTTCATCAATTTTTCCGCCTGGGAATTCAAGTGCTCCTGGGTTTTTTGAATCTTTGCTTTTTTCTAATAATAAAAATTTTCCATGATGAAGCAATGCCGTCCGAGCAGTCTCGACGATCGGTATTTGTTCTCTATTTTCTAAATTGAATTTCATATTTAAATTATAACAAAGTTTGATAAAAAGTCATTTTTGTATTATTGTGTAAGGGTAGATTAAACGATTGGGAGATTTTGTGTTATGGGCTGGGAGATCGTCTAATGGTAGGACTCATCCCTCTGGAGGATGATATCTTGGTTCGAGTCCAAGTCTCCCAGCCTAGAACAAAAAATCAGCAACAATAGAAGGAATTTGGAGAAAATTATCTACAAGTCTATTAGCCAAGGTTGTATATGTTAAGGGTTATTAAACTCTGGTATAATAATTGAATGCAGAAAGTAAACTTTTTAAGTCAAGGACAGAGAGTAGATGGAGTTTTATTTATCCCCGAGAATGGAAAGAAAAATCCGGGTGTTATTTTTTTTCATGGAGCTACTAGTAATTATGATAGTTATATTTTAAGAGGAGAACAACTTTTAGAAAAAGGTATTGCTTCTTTGGCGATTAGTTTTAGGGGACACGGAGGTACAAGTGAAGGTACTTTAGATACAATTTCTGCAAATGATAATGTTTACGATGCCATATCTGCTTATGATTTCTTTGTAGAACAAGCTAGTGTCGATTCAAATAGAATTGGAATTTGTGCTACGAGCTTTAGCGCAACACTGGCATCTGATGTTTCAATAGAAAAAAAAGTAAAGAGTTTAATTTTCCGTGTTCCTGCTGCATATACAAAAGAGATGATGACAATGAAAATGAGTAAGCTTTTAGCCGATGAAAATAGAATTTTTAATCAGCTCGCTGGTCTTGAAAATACTCCAATAGTCGAGAATATCTCAAAATTTAATGGAAGCTTATTGGTGATTGCATCAGAAAATGATAGTTTGATTCCAATTAGAATTCCAGAAATGATAATAAGTTCAGCAATTATGGCAGAAAAGAAAGAATTAAAGATAATGAAGGGGGTTTCTCACGCACTAAAAACTCCAGAACAACATCAGGAATTTACTGATTTACTTATAAAGTGGTTTAGTGAAAATCTTTGATTAATTAGCAAGAACTGTTCTTGCTAAGTTTTTTTGTACCTATTTATCACTTAGGAACTTTGATATAATAATTTTTATGTCTTTTTAAATCTAACTTTTGTTAAGTATTTAAACTTTTTCATGCTATACTTCACCCGTAAACTCAAATCATATATATTATGAAACGTAACTTCTCTAACCAAAAAACAAAAGGCTTCACTCTCCTTGAGCTTTTAATTGTAGTAGCCATCATAGGTGTTCTCTCAGTCGCACTAGTAATGGTCTTAAACCCAAGCGAAATGTTAAAGAAATCAAGAGATGCTCAAAGAATATCAGACCTTACTGCACTCAAGAAAGCAATCGAAATATACAAGACAAATATACCAAGTGCTAAATTAGCAGGAGCAAACAATACAGGTT
>JBAXFW010000068.1:0-4647 GCA_037139635.1 bacterium
ATTATAAACAATTTGAATGAACCAATAGATTACAGTTTTTTTAAAAAAATACTTTACAGTATGCTTTTATTATTTTTAATTCCTCCAATTATTACTTTAATAATTATGTTTTTAATTTGGAGAAAATATGGTAGAGACCCAAAGGGACTTTCAACAATTGTCGCCGAATATGAACCACCATTTAACATGAAACCAACATTGGTTGGTTCCTTAGTTGACGGAAAGCCAGATTTTAAGGATATTACTGCCGGCCTTATTTATTTAGCGGAGCAAGGTTTTCTAAAAATTAAAAAACTAGAAAAAGAGTGGTTTTTAGGTAATGCTGATTATGAGATTGAGTTATTGAAAAAAGACATTACAGCTTTGGAAAGTACAGAGCAAAGCATAATAAGATTATTTTTTGAGGATGGTTTGACCATAGGTGCAACCGAAAAAATTTCTAATCTCAAGCGAGATACTTTGTTTTCCATAAAAGCTAATAAAATAATAAAAAATTTATACCAAGAAATGACAGATAAAGGTTTTTTTGCAAAAAACCCCCTCAAGACAAAGCTTCCTTATATTATAGTATTCGCAATTTTTATGTTCCTCGGTATGTTTTTATTTCCTTTTCTTATAATGCCTGGAGTTATTGTAATAATTTTTAGTTTCTTTATGAAGAAAAAAACTAAACTCGGCGCAGAAACGAAAGATCATATTTTAGGTTTTGAGTTATTTTTATCGGTTACAGAAAAAGATAGATTAGATTTTCATAATGCTCCGGAAAAAAATCCCGAAGAATTTATGAAATTTTTGCCATATGCTATTGCTCTTGGAGTAGAAGAAAAATGGGCCAAACAGTTTGAAAATATATATATTGGTCAACCTGCTTGGTATCAGAGTAATGTTGTTGGTAGTTTTGTTGTCATGGATTTTGTTTCGCATATGTCTAGTTTTTCTAATTCGGTTAGTACTGGAATGGCACCAGCAGGAGGTGGTGCTAGAGGTGGTTTTGGTGGAGGTGGAGGCGGATTTTCTGGCGGTGGTTTTGGTGGTGGAGGTGGTGGAAGCTGGTAAATAAAAGTTTTTTAGTATAAATTATACTTATGGCAACATTATATACACAACAATCAAAAAATGTAGGGAAGACTTGGCTTTTGATGAGTTTATTTTTTGTAATTATTATTGCTATCGGTTTTTTCTTTTCGCAATATTACGGTAATCCAAATATTTTATATCTCTTTGTAATTTTTTCAATAGGGATGAACATAGTGAGTTATTGGTATTCAGATAAAATTGCTTTGAAATTAAATAGAGCAAGAGAAATAAAAAAGGAAGATAATCCAGAGCTTTGGAACATCGTGGAGAATTTATCTATTACTGCAGGCTTACCAATGCCTAAAGTATGCATTATTGATGATTTGTCCCCGAATGCTTTTGCGACTGGTAGAAATAAAGAACATGCCGTAGTGGCTGTTACAACTGGTCTTATGCAAATTTTAAATAAAACAGAAATCGAAGGCGTCGTCGCCCACGAGCTTTCACATATAGGCAATAGAGATATTTTACTTTCCACGGTTGTGGTGGTGCTCGTAGGTTTTATTTCTATTGTTATTGATATGTTTTTAAGGTCCACTTTTTTTGGTTTTGGACGAAGTAGGGATGATCGAGAAGGTGGGGGAATTATGATGATAATTGGAATTGTTCTTTCAATTTTGGCTCCTATTTTTGCAATGCTTATTCAATTCGCCATTTCACGAAAGCGTGAATTTTTAGCCGATGCTTCAGGCGCATTACTTACTCGTTATCCTGAGGGTTTGGCTTCGGCTTTAGAGAAGATTTCTAACGTTAATAGGCCAATGGTTCATGCGAATAATGCTACAGCCCATCTTTTTATAGCAAATCCATTTGGAGGAGCAGGTAAAAAGGTTTCAAATTTATTTTCAACTCATCCTCCCGTAGAAGAGAGAGTAAAAGCTCTTTTGGGAAAATAAACGTATTTAAAGAAAATTTCTAATTTTTTGTTTATTTTGCTATACTTTTAGTATGGAAATTAAAGACATAGAAAAGTTGGCAGAATTGTCTAAAATTGAACTTACAGATAAGGAAAAAGAGGGTCTTTTGAAAGACTTAGACAGTATTTTAGGTTATGTAAAACAGATAACAGAAGTTGATGTAAAAGATACTGAAGTCGTTTATGAAAATAGAAATGTCTGGAGGGAAGACGAAATCGATCCTAGCCCAGATTTTTCGCATGATTTAATTATTTCCCAATTCCCAGATTCTCAGGATGGTTTTATTAAAGTGAAAAAAATAATGTGATTAATAGTAAATTAGGCACTAAGCCTTAGACATTAGCTTGATTCAAAAAGCTAGAGCCTAGAGCCTAGAGCCTAGAGCCTATTTATGATTGATTTAAAAAACTTAACAATTGAAAAAGCTGGGGAGGCGATGAGAAAAGGAGAATATACTTCTGTTGATTTGACTACTACATATTTGAAAAATATTGAAGAAAAAAATAAAGAGCTAAATGCTTATTTGGAAGTTTTCTCTGGGTCTCTCTATGGAGAGGATGATTGTTTAGAACAAGCAAAGCGTGCCGATGAAATAATTAAAAGTGGAAAAGCTCAAAAGATGACTGGTATTCCAATCGCTTTCAAGGATAATATTTTGATTAAAGGGAGACATGCAAGTGCAGGTTCAAAAATACTTGAAAACTATGTTGCTCCATATGATGCTTATGTTATTAAAAAATTAAAAGAAGAAGGTGCTGTATTTATGGGTAGAACTAATATGGATGAGTTTGCCATGGGCTCTTCAACGCAAACAAGTGCTTATGGAATAACTAGAAATCCAAATAATAAAGAATACGTACCAGGTGGCTCGTCTGGGGGCTCTGCAGTAGCCGTAGCCGCAGATATGGCCCTTGTGGCACTGGGAACTGAGACTTGTGGCTCTGTTCGCCAACCTGCTTCATTTTGTGGTTTGGTTGGATTGAAGCCTACCTATGGAGCTGTTTCTCGAAGTGGAGCAATCGCCATGGGTAATTCGCTTGATCAAATTTCACCTTTTGGAAAAAAAGTAGAAGATGTGGAAATAGTTTTTAATGCTATTAAAGGAAAAGATAAAATGGATGTTACTTCTCTTGATATGCCAAAAATGAATGGTGTAAAAGAATTAGGAAAGACAATTGGAATTCCTTGGCATTTGTTTGAAGAACCCGCCTTGACTCGCGGAGACGAGCCGAGGCGAGGCGGGGGGCTAGATACTGAAGTTATGGTTTCTTTTAAAGAGTCAGTGGAAAAATTAAAAAAAGCTGGTTATGAAATTGTAGATATAAATTTACCTTATTCAAAATATTCTCTAGCTGCATATTATATTATAATGCCAGCAGAAGTTTCAACAAATTTATCAAGATTTGACGGTGTTCGTTATGGACTTCGAGAAGAAGGAGAAAATATTTCTGATATGTATAAAAAAACAAGATCTGTTGGTTTTGGAGCAGAAGCACGCAGAAGAATAATTTTAGGTGCTTACGTATTATCTCATGGATACTATGATGCGTATTACATACGCGCTTGGAAGGTAAGAAATGCAATCGAACAAGAATTATCGGAAGTATTTAAAAAAGTTGATTTTGTTTTGACTCCGACCACTCCAACACCTGCTTTTAAAATAGGAGAGAAGATGGATGATCCAGTGGCAATGTATTTGTGTGATGTTTTTGCCGCTCCGGCTAACCTTGCAGGAATTCCAGCGATAGCTGTGCCTTCGGGGGCCAATAGCTTGGGGCTTCCATTGTCCATACAATTCATGGCTCCCCATTTTAAAGAAGAAGATTTATTTAAGGTCGCTAAAAAATTTGAAGAAATAAGATAATGGATTTTACTCAAACTACAAATATGAATACTGATGCCGTTGATTCAATTTTCAATTCCCAATATATGAATGTCGGAGATTTTTTGGATAAAGCTTTTAAATATATTATTAATTTTTTTGATCCATCTTACCATGTTCCATATTTAGGGAATGGAATAAAACTTGCTTTTGCTTTTCTTTCTATTTTCTTTATTTTTATAATTACTTATACTTTTATCAGAATGTTGGAAATTAGAAAAAAGGAACATGAATATTTGCATCATGAAGTGCATGAGTATGCTCAAAAACACAAAATAGAAGAAATGAAAAAATGGGAAAGAGGAGGAGGGGAATTTCTTAATAAGAGATGGAATGTTGTTTTGGAGTATCTTTTTTCGGAAAATTCTGGAGATTGGAAATTAGCTGTGATTGAGGCAGATGGAATGCTTGATGCATTGTTAGACCAATTGGGTTTTAAAGGAGAAAATTTAGGAGAAAAATTAAAGTCGGCTAATCAAGAGAGTTTTCGTAGCCTAAGTTATGCTTGGGAAGTGCATATCATTCGAAATAAAATTGCACACGAAGGATCAGATTTTGAATTATCTCAACGAGAGGCAAAAAGAGTAATTGCTCTTTATGAGCAAATCTTTCGTGAGTTTGGCTATATATAGTTTGCTTTTTTTGTTTTTTAGGGTAGAATAAAAAGTGCCCATTGGGCATTTCGTTTTTATAGATAGCGGGGTAGAGAAGAGGTATCTCGTAAGGCTCATAACCTTAAGACTCACGTTCGATTCGTGACCCCGCAACAAG
>JBAXFW010000069.1:0-4533 GCA_037139635.1 bacterium
TGTCCCATGAGCACAATGATGCCGAAAAAAATTGATGCGGCAATTAAAAAATATCTCATTTTTTTATTTTCCCAAAAAATTAAGGCTAGTAAGTAGGGGAGTCCAGTGTGCCCAGAAAAAAATAAATCTCCACCAAAAGTATATTTGCTAGAAAAATTTCCTGCACTAACTAATATCTGATTTGGAAATGGTCCGATATGAGTCAGGCTGATAAAAATTGATCTAATGATTACGAAGAGGGCAATACTTTTTATAGTAAAAGGTAGTTTGTTTGGTTTATGCGAAAAAATAAAAATCATAAAAGACCAAAGAATAATTGGTCCATAGACAAAGATACCATCAACATCAAAAACTGGAATATTACTTAAAATAATATCTGTGACAGGAAGACTTGCTCTTTCTGTCGCATAAGTTCCAGCAATGAAATTTACTATTAAACTTATTATTAAAAATAAAATAGCAGTAGAAAGAGACAGAATAAATTTCCTATTTTTCAGAGCATTACTCCATTTATTTAACCAAATTTTCATATGTTTTAAGTTTTTTTAATCTATTTTCCATACTTTATATACGTTAGAAGTATGTATTTTGGTGCAATTAGTTTTTACAGCAATTTGCTGTTCTGTTTCTAAGATTAGTCGTTGAGTATTTGTGATTGCGGCTATTGTAAATGACTTTTATTTCAGGCAATCTATCTTTTGAATAATTTGGTTTATTTTTCCAATCTGATCCCATAAAACGGATATCTGGTTTTAATTTTTTTAAAAGATGATAGAGGCCTATCTCTGTTTTATAAATTACGATTTCATCTATGTATTTACAGGCTTTTAGTTGGATCGATCTTTCCTTTAAAGATTGGATGGGCTTATGTTTATTTTTTCTGTCCACTGATGGGTCTACTTGAAGACCGACGATTAAGTAATCACATTTATTTTTAACTTCTTCAAACATCAAATAATGCCCTGCGTGAGTAAGGTCAAATGCTCCACAAGTAAAGCCAATTATTTTTTTATTTATTTTTTTATTCATTTTTAATCAATTTTTGTAAAAAAATATTAGCAGAATTTTCCCAGGAAAATGTTTTAGCTTTTTCACGGCACACTTCTTTGTTTAATTTTAAGCACTCAAGAGCTGCTTTGCTAAGGTCTTCATCTAAAAAACCATCGACTCCATGAGATATTATATCTCTAGGTCCCATTACATCGTGGCCTGCAACCGGAACATTACAAGCAAGGGCTTCCACAATGACTAGTCCAAAAGTATCTGTTCTAGATGGAAAAACCAAAACGTCACTTTGAGACAAAAGGTTTACCAATTCTTGGCCTCTTTTTATTCCTAAAAAATTAGCACTATCTTTATATTTACTTTCAAGTTGTTTTCTTTCTGGGCCATCTCCAATGATTAATTTTGTTCCTGGTAAAGTGCATTTTAAAAATTCTTCTACATTTTTTTCTTTGGCAAGTCGTCCTAAATATGTAAATATCGGTTTAGAATAATTCGAAAATACACTAGTCGATTTTTTGAATAAATTAATATCTACGCCAAGTGGGCAGATTACTAAATTTTTATAGCCCTTACTAGCTAATTCTTTTTTTAGACTATCAGTGCTTACCATTACTGCCTCAGATTTTTTGTGAAACCAAAGTAGATAAGATTTAGTAATTTTATAAAAGAAGTTATTTACTCTTTCTTTTAAATAAAGATCATAGTGAGTGTGATATGAAGTGGTGAATTTAATATTATTTTTTATACAAATCATTCGTGCCTTTAGACCTAGGGTACCTTCAGTTGTTATGTGGATATAATCAGGTTTCTCTTTAATTATTTCGTGCTTTAATTTTTTTCCAGGAAAAAATGAAAAAAGTAATTCTGGGAAATAGGGTGCCAAAGAAAATGAGTGAAACAAACCATGGTGAATAACTTTTACTTCATGGCCATTCTTTCTTAAAAATTTTGTTGTTTGGTCGATAGATGTTGATACTCCATCTATTTTAGAAACTAGTGTATCAGTAATAATAAGGATTTTCATATTATCTAATTACTTTCCATTCTTTACTATATGATTTGCCTCTCACTGCGACAAAGACACCATTCAGAATCCATTCAGTTAAAAGTTTTCGCCATCCTATTTTATGTGCTCTTCGTCCAGTATGATAGACTCTTAATTTGTTTACGAAATGAGTTTTTCCAATTTTTGATATTCTTTTAAAAAATTCATAATCTTCTGAGGCCACTAGATGCTCACCATAACCACCTGATTGAATAAAGGCATCTCTTCTAATCATTTGAAATTCGCCAACAGCAGCTCCAGTGCCCAAATAATTGTTCAAAATTAAATTGTAAAAATTAAAAACAGAAAAAACTATTTTATCTGCCAAAGTTTCATCTTCTTTGAAGACGCGAATCGAGACAGTAAGCCCTGCTAGTTTTTTGTCATTTTTGAAAAAACTTTCTGCTTGGGTAAAAAATAAATTTACATCTGGAATATAGACGTCGGCATCTAGGAAAACAAGATATTCTCCATTGCTTATTTTTGCTCCAGAGTTTTTCCCGATACTAATTCTCTGTATACTATTTTTGTCGCCTTCAATTACTGTAGCATAATGCTTTGCGATTGAAACAGTTTCATCAGTACTTAATCCATCAGAAACAATTATTTCTTTTTCACCCTTATATTCTGAAAGACACTTAAGAATTTTTTCGATTATTTTCTCCTCATTCCTAGTTGGAATTATAAAAGATATCATATTACTTTAATATAGCTTTTTTTATATGTTTAGTAAAATAGTAAGAAGAAATAGCAATCACTCCAAGAACTCCAACCGTGAAGTATATTTTCATAGTATCTGCAATCGTGTTATATAGTTGTCCAAAGAAATAACCTAAAGAAAGGAGTATTCCCACTAGTATTAATTCTCCTAGAAAGTTAAGGGTGATGTATTTCTTTAAAGATACTTTAGTTGCTCCAGCTGCCATTAGGGTCGCTAGGGACATACCAAAACCAATAGTTAATTTTGAAATTAATAATATTTTCACATGATATTGATTAAATAATTTTTTTGCTCGCTCGAATATTTCTGGACTTACTTTTATAAATTTCCCATAGTTTCTTATCAATGGTTCAGCAAAATAATATCCAATATAATACCAAACAATATCTCCGACTAGATCACCAAAAACAATTACCCAAAAAGCAGTAAAACCATCAAAAAAACCAGCATGAATTAAAATTCCTGAAGCAACCATAAGTATTGGGCCTTCGATTACAGTTCCAATGAAAAGTAAAACATATTTAAACCCAGCTAAAAAAACTAAAAAATGGGGAACAAATGATGTAAGTTGCATTTGCCTATTATATCCTAAAGAGCTTTTTTACTTAAATTGAGAAGAGCCCGCCTGTGGTAGCTTTTTACGGTATTTAATGGTTTATTTAATACTTTGCCAATTTCATCAAAGGTCATTTCCTCCTGATAGTGTAGTACTAGAATCGTTTGATATTCTGGAGAAAGTGTTTTTAACACATTGTTTAGTAATTCCATATCCTCAAATTTTTGTAAAACTTCATCTGGAAGGGGACTCTCGTCAGGAATGTTTTCTGAAAAAGAAATGACATCATCGTCATTCTTTAAGTCACTAAAATTTAAAGTCTTTTTTTTTCTAAAAAAGTCAGTAATAGTATTTTTTGTAATAGTAAAAATCCAAGTTTTAAAACTTGATCTAGTTGAATCAAAAGAATTTATATGTTTCCATGCTTTGATAAAAACATCTTGTACAATATCTGAAGCATTATTTTCTCCAATTAGGTGCGCAGTAAAGTTGTAAAGTGGAGAAGTATATCTTGTTACTATTTCTTTAAATACTTCTTTGTTTCCATTTTTATATAAAATTATGATTTCTTCATCAGTTTGATCGACGCTCATTATTTAAATATAACACAAAATAAGATAGACTTTTTGCTAAAAAATGTTAGTCTTGTCATGTAACGCTCTCGTCGTTCAATGGATAGGACGTAACTTTGCGGAAGTTATGATGCAGGTTCGATTCCTGCCGGGAGCACAATTTATTGTGGCCATGAGTTAGCAAATTTATTTGCTTAAGTGCAGGAAGCGAAAAGCTTTTCGTTATTCAGTATTAACTGAATCGAAAAGGTATACTGTCCCTCTAAGGGAAGATATCCTGCCCTCGAGCACAATTTAAAAATTAAAAACCAAGAGATTCCATTATTTTTTCTGAGACATGCTCTTTCATTTCTACTTCTAGCACATTGTGAGCAAGCATTGTTTTGTGAACTATTTCAATAGATTCTTCTTCTATTGGTACAGAAAAAATTGGCACTAGAAATCTTTCAGATCTTATGAAAAGAGCTGGAACCATTGGAAGCCCTTCCTCATTTTCTGTTCTCTGTACCCAGAAAGCTTTTATTTTATCGTAAGGGTATATTCTATTTCTGATTTTTAATCCTTTATCATTTAATTCGTAGTAAACCATATCTGGTTTTTTAACAGCGTAAAAACCAAGCAGTAATCCTGCGAC
>JBAXFW010000070.1:0-4438 GCA_037139635.1 bacterium
TCATAATAATCTTCATTCTCTTTCTTTTTTAAGAAGGCTACTACTTTATATGTAACTGGAGTAAAGATTATTTCAATAGAAGTTTTAAATATATAATTTGATATGATTAGTGTGAGAAGTAATGAATTAGGTAAAATTCCTGAAAATGCTATAACAATAAATATTGCACTATCAATTAACTCTCCGACAATAGTCGAACCAATAGTCCGCGCCCAAAGCAGTCTCCCTTTTGTCCAAATTTTCATTTTTGCTAATATATATGAATTAGAAAATTCTCCACAAGCGTAAGCGATGACGCTCGCTAAAATTATTCTTGGAGTTAAGCCTAAAATCAAATCGTAAGCATTTTGGTTATTCCAACCACTTGCTGGTGGCAATTTCCCTACTATTATAAATACGAATGACATGAGAAGTGCCATAAAAAATCCCAGCCAAATGACACTGCGAGCTTTTTTATAACCATATACTTCGGTTAAAATATCTCCAAAAATATAGCTTAAGGGAAAAAGTAATGTTCCACCATCAAATATAAACCATTTAAGATCTACTATTTTTGTAGATGCAATATTTGATATGAGTAGCACAGATACGAAAAATACACTGATACTACCTAAATATTTATAATTTTTTTGCATTTTTTTATACTACTACAAAATACATAATATAAAAAATGTTAATATATATTATTGTTATTAAATATTAAAAGAAAACTTCCAAAGCACCCTCGCCTCCATCTTGAATTTTCGATTGACTATATCGTATATTATATGAATCAAGATAACTTTTTACAAAGTTAGGTAGAACAGGACCATACTCACTATTTCTTCCTTTGCCTACAATGATTCTAATATGTTTATATTTATTTTCTTTAATCAGAGAATTTAGAATCTCATTAGACTCATTGGTTGTATACCCATGTAAATCAATTTCACATTATGGATTTTGTTGATATTTATTTACCATATTAAATTTCTTTACCATAAGCATGCATTGCATCAATTACTTTTTCAAGTTTTGCACCCTTTTTTGTAATAAAATATATTAAATCTTTTTTTTGAATAATTCCTTCACTTTCTAAATTTTTAATTTTTGAAGTAAGAGTTCTACTGCTAATACCGACAAGTGATCTTTCAAGATCTGAAAATCGCATCTCATTTTTTAATAAATCACGAATGACAAGCATCGTCCAAGGATCTGACAACAAAGTCGCAACTTTCGCTATTGGACAATCATTATGATATTTCTTATTCATAGACAAAGCTTATCATTTGTGCTTTAACTTGTAAAGTACTTTACAAAGTAAAGTACTTAATATATGATAAGGTTATTATAAATTTAATATATAAAAATATTATGAAAACATGGAATATAGATAGTGCTCATTCTGAGGTCGCATTTAAAATTAAACATTTAATGGTCTCAAATGTCAGAGGTAAATTTAATAGTTTTGCTGGTAGTATTGAAATACCAGACGAAGATTTAACAAAAGCGGTAATTTCCTTTAGTGCAGAAACTGCTAGTATCGATACTGGAAACGGCATGCGTGATGGACACTTACAATCAGCTGATTTTTTTAATGCAGCTGAATTCCCTACTCTTACTTTTAAATCAAAAAGTATAGAAAAAAAGGGTGATGACGAATTTTTAGTCACTGGAGATTTTACAATGCACGGCGTAACCAAAGAAATTGTTCTTCCAACTACTTTTAATGGTATGACCTCTGGAATGGATGGCGCAAAAGTTATGAGTTTTGAAATTTTAGGATCACTAAGTCGTAACGATTTTGGTCTTACTTGGAATGCTCCAATCGAACAAGGTGGTGTTGTTGTATCAGATGAAGTTAAATTTGACATCAATGCAGAATTTAAAGAAGTAGTTACAGCATAATCGTGATATAATCCTAGTATGAAAATACTTGCTTTGTCTTGCTCTCCTTCTCGTATGCGAAATTCTGACACAATGTTAGATAATTTTATTGCGGGAATGAGAGAAGTCAAAGATGTCGAGGTAGAAAAAATTTACTTAGATGATATAGAAATCGATACTTACAAACATGAAAATAGTAAAGGAGTTTTAGCACATGAAATAAAATTTAAAGAATTATCCGAAAAAATTTCAAAAGAAATTTCTGGGCTCGTCATCGCTACTCCTACCTATAATTTTGCAGTACCTGCGCATTTGAAAAACTTTATTGATCGAATGCGTTTTTTTGCGCTTGATTTAAACAAAAAAAATAAGATTGGCCAACCAGTAGGCCTATTGGGGCATTTGAAAACATATTTCCTAGTTTCTGGTGGTACACCCAATTGGGCTGAACATATTTTATTCTTCACTTTTCCACCATTTTGGCTTCGAGGAGTTTTTTTATATTATAATGCCAAAGTTATGGGAGCTTACTATAGTGGTGATGTTAAAACTTTTCAAAATAAAAAAATATTAGCTAAATGTTTTCAAAAAGGTAAAAAATATGCTTCAAAAGTTAAAAAACACGAAAACCAAGGGGTACTAGAAGATATCTTCTGGCGACCACCGTTGAATAAATAATTTTAATAAAAAAACTCCGCAACTTCAAAAGAAGCTGCGGAGCTATTTAGATTGATTTTAGGGCTGCCCACCAGAATAATATAAAGATGAACAGATACAATCCTAAGAATATTAGTACCAGCCAAACAATGATACTTAGGGCTGGATGTGGATTAGTGGCACATTGACTACGATGCCAGTTAGTAAAACTAGCATGTATTCTTTTGACTTGGGTGAATTCCCATCTAATCTGTGCTCCGATGTTGTGAAATAATCTTTCGATGAATTTCATACCATAACGAAATGCCGTTAGGAAATTATTTCCAGGTTTTTTACTTTCAGCCATGGCGAATTTAGTTAAGTTCAGGAAAAAATTTATTTTCTGAAACTAATTTCTGAGCATAAATAGTCAAATTTATACTCTTATAATGGGTAATGAGAATCGGAACTTTTTCTTCCCCATCAATATACCCAATGAAGATCCAAGCATCCTTGTCTAAATATTCTGACAAGAAATTATTTGAACGGCTAATTCCACGAGCAATGTCATCGCCCAATGTGGTTTTAGTTAATGTTGAGTGATTCACTCGGATCATTTCCGGTGAAAAAATATGTGTTACCACTAATTTGATCCTGACTCTAGAATCATCTCTCTCAATTACTCCAGACATTTTAATGCTGGTAAGAAAACCAGTGATCAACATTAACCAATGAGATTCATCAGTTTCCAGTACGATTAAGCCCGTAGGAGCTAATTTTCCTTTCATATGAAACGTATTTAATTATTAATTATTTGAACTACCCTATACTCCATATAGAAATACAAAGCAGTTCAAATAAAATATTTTTTTCAAAAAACTTATATCTATATATTATAGCACTTTATAGTATTTTGTCAATATTATAAATAAAAAAACCTTACAAGGTTTTAGCTTGTAAGGTTATATTTAAATACCAAATAATGGAATTATTATTTTAGATACCAACATAAAAAGTGCTGATATAATAAATGTCATTCCAATTACACGGTTGAGAACATTGTCGTTTATTTTATTCGCAATAGCAGAAATAATCATTCCTGCTATAAATGCTGGAACTCCAATAATTAGACTTAATTTAAAATCTAGATTTGAATTTAATATGTATCCAGCAACTCCAAATATTGCCGTAATTAACATAATAAGAGTAGATGTACCGATAGCTTTTTTAGTCGAGAATTTTAAAAAATATCTCAACATTAAAAATGTCATAATTCCACCTCCTGCACCAAAGAGTCCAGTAGTGAGTCCTACGATAATTCCCCAAATAAACATGGGTAATGGTTTACCAAGAGTCTCACTCCCCTTTTCTGAACTAACTTTATCTTTCAGCATTCGTAATCCAAAACCAATCATTCCAATTACAATAATCAGAATTATTATTACTTTTGGAATTGCCACCACAAAAAGTGACCCAATCTGCGCTCCGATAAATGAGCCAAATAATATCCATTGAATTCCTTTTGTTTTAACATTACGAAATGAGGCATAGGTTGTAGTTACGGAAAACGAAACAATAACATCAACCATGAGGCTCGTACCCAAAATTATGGGCATAGGTAGATTCGTGAACGATGAAAGAATTGGTACCATTATAAGTACACCGGAGGCTCCCGTAATTCCCACCATTGATCCGATGAGAATGCCTAATAAAACCAGAAGAAAAGAACTCACGTTATTTATGTTTAAGTTAAAAAATGATTTATTTATTTTAATTTCCATAAAGAAAATAAAATAAACAAACCAAGACTTAAAAAACATTTATTTCAAAAAATGTATATTTACTCCAAACTACCACATATTTAATTATGAGTCAATAATTTGCGGGCGATGAGGGAATCGAACCCCCGACCGCGGTTTTGGAGACCGAAGTTATG
>JBAXFW010000071.1:0-4148 GCA_037139635.1 bacterium
GGACAGAGGCCTTTGAAGCCTTTAATCTAGGTTCGATTCCTAGTCTCCCAGCAAAGCATTTCACCCTTAATCTATAATGAAAAACTAGGTTCGATTCCTAGGTTGTTTTTTGATATAATACACGCATGAAAAAAACTAAACAGCTATCACTAATTGCTATTTACGGTGCTTCGGGAGCTGGGAAAACTACTCTTACTGATTTACTACATGGAGATCTTTCATACACTGCACGTCTTGGGACTGATCATATAAAGCGTTTTATTTCAGAATTTAGAACAATTGAATCACATAATAAGGTTAGTCGAAAAGTTATTAATGCTATGGCTGTAGAATACTTAAAGAACGGCATCAGTGTAATTGTTGAACAAGGAATGGAGAGAAGTGAAATTGAGGAATTAGAAAAAATAGCAAAAGAAAATGGTGCAAAGTTTTTTGCATATAGTTTGAATGTTGCACGAGAAATAATAGATGAACGTGTTACAAAAAGAAGCTTAGAATTAGGAAAACAAATTACTCCGAAAGAAAAATTAGACTTCTTCCACAAAAGACATCTTGATAATGACTATCCCCATGTAACAGCTACCTTTGATACGGGGATGTTTACTTCTAGAGAAATCGCCGACCAAATATTAAATGATTTAATATAATAAAAATATGGAAAATAAAAATAAATTTGAAAATAAAGTAATATATCCAGAGATTCAAGAACCTTCAATTATATATAAAGATAGTTATTTATCTGCACTAGAGGAATTTCACAAAGAAGGACGTAATCTAGATATCGATGAAAAGGAAATAGAAAATAGTTTTTCAGAATTTGTTCAGAAATTAAAAGAGCAATCATTAGGTCTAAATTTAAAACCTGGATATGTTCCAGCCACTACTTATTGGATAACAGACAAAGAAGACTATATAGGTAAAATTCAAATTAGACATTCTTTGACTGACACACTTCTTAAAATTGGTGGTCATATTGGATATGAAATAAGACCTTCAAAAAGAAAACAAGGGTATGGAGAAAATGCACTTCAACTAGTTTTACCTCAAGCAAAGGCTATGGGCCTAGGTAAAGTTTTGCTTACCTGCGACAGCACAAATATTGGTTCTAAAAAAATAATTGAGGCTAATGGTGGTGTGCTAGAAAATGAAGTTGAAACAGAGGAAGGACATCCAAGCAAGCTAAGATACTGGATACAATTGTAAAAAAAATAATTTATCCTTATTTTCTATCAAAAATGTTCGTATACTGCCCCATACTCCCAGCCAGCGTTTTTTCTATAATTTTGATATAATCAATTTATGGAAGGTTTAAATAAAAATGAAAACTTAGCTACTACCACAAAAACTTTAACGGCGGATGCTTTAATAGAAATAATATATAAAGGTAAAAATTTACCACAGGATAAAAGATTTCTTTCAAAAGAAGAAGGTGGAGTTTTCGAATACTCTGCTCTTGAGGGAACTTCTATCTATCGAGAACACTTCTGTTTCCCAGTTATTAAAATAGGAGACAAAATAATTGGATTAAGTAAATTACAAAAGGATCCTTATAAAGATAAAAATTATTGGATTCAGTTTTTATCAATTGATCCAGAATATCAAGAAAAAGGATATGCTTCAAAGTTAGCCGAAGAAATATTTCGATTTGCTAAACAAGAAGGATATTCACTGGAAACATCTTCTTATACAGAAATAGGTTTTGAAAAGCTTAAGGGTTTATTTAACAAACTAGCTGAAAAATACTCAATTAATTTTATTGATAAAGGAAAATTGTAATTTAACCTTTATTTTTCATCAAAAAAATTCCAATAACGCAACAGACACCCAGACTACGTTTTTTTATGATAAAATACTTATATGAATATTATTTCAACAATAATTGTGCTGATTATTATTTGGTCAATTTTCGGACATTTTTCTTCTAGGGTAGAACAAGCCGAATATTCAGTAATAAAGAAATCAAAAGGTTATGAAATTAGAGAATATCCTTCGCACATAATTGCTCAAACGACAATAGATGGTTCATATGAAGATGCAATGAGCATGGGCTTTCGAATCATTGCTGGATATATCTTTGGAGGCAATACAAAAAAAGAAAGTATCTCAATGACAGCACCAGTAAAAGAACAAAAATTTGTCTCAGAAAAAATTGCAATGACCGCACCTGTTTCACTTAATACTCTAGGTAACTCACGAGTAGTTTCTTTTGTTATGCCGAAATCATATTCACTAGAGACTCTTCCTATCCCAAATGATTCACGCGTGAAGCTTGTAAAAGTACCATCAAAAAAAATGGCAGTACTGCGTTTTTCTTGGTCAAGAAATGGTAATAGAATTAACAAAATGGAAAAAAAACTACTTTCATTTCTTTCGCGAGATAAAATAGAAACAATTGATAGTCCACTATATGCTGGATATAATGCACCCTGGACTCCACCATGGATGATTCATAATGAAATAATGATAGAGATTGATTAATTATTATGAATAAATTAACTGAAGAAAAAAAACAACAATAGACAAAATTTATGATTAAAAAAATTGTTTTAGCTGGAGGTTGTTTTTGGGGATTACAAGATTTAATAAAGAAACAAAAAGGTGTGGTAAACACTACTGTTGGCTATACAGGTGGAATTGTAGACAATCCTACCTATGAAAATCACGAAGGTCACGCAGAAGCAGTAGAAATTGAATATGACAGTGATGTGACTTCTTATAAAAATTTATTGGATTTTTTCTTTCAAATTCACAACCCAACAACCCTAAATCAACAAGGTAACGATAAAGGGGCTTCTTATCGTTCGGCAGTTTTTTATGGTAATGAAGAAGAAAAAAAGGAAGTGGAAAATTTTATTAAAATCGTGAACGATTCTAAACGCTGGCGTGATCCTGTTGTGACAAGCCTTGAGCAATTACATAAATTTTATCCCGCGGAAGATTATCATCAAGATTATTTAGAAAAAAATCTAGGTGGCTATACCTGTCATGCTATTTATTTTGATAGTTATATAAAATAACCATTCGAATATACTCCCAAGTACGTAGTAAAATTTTAAGCCATATTTTATAATCCCACCTACGCAGAAAGACAATAACCGCACCAAGCTCCCTGCACTTCGACGGGCTCAGTGCAGGCCAGTGTTTTTTATTAAAGTTTTGTTATAATTAATTTATGAAACAAATCACACTTCATAAACAATGGGTCATTAAAGCACCGATCGAAGATGTTTCTAGGATAATGACCGACTTCGAAAAATTACCAGAGTATTTCCCAAGGGTTGCTGACTCAGTGCAAATTAATAAACGTGATGGAAATAATTTAGAAATGATTGCTACTGTAAAATCATTTGGCAAAAAATTTAAGATAAAAATGAAAACTCAAATTCTTCCCGGAAAAGGTTTTATTTCAGATAATGACAGTTACGAGTTTGGAACTTCTGGGCATGAGGAACTGTTGCTTTTTAAACACCAAGATAGAACTTTAATTGACTATACCTATCAGGTTTCAATTCATAAAGCATGGCTGTGCATAGTTGCAACACCGCTTATCAAATGGTATTCAATGAAGGCCTGGGAGAAAGCAGTTATTGATCAGCTTAAAAAGTTTCTAGAAAAACAATAAATATTATTTAATCCTTATTTTCTGTCAAAAAGGTTCCAACATCGTACCAGACCCCCAGCCAGCATTTTTATGCTAAAATGTAATTATGAAAAAAATATATCAGAATGAATTTCTTAAGTGGAGTAATTTATTTTTCTTAATTCCTCTTGTTGTCGCAACTTTTTTTAAATTATATTGGTACGCGGTTATTCTTTTAGTTGTATTTATTGTTTCTTATGATTTTCATTTTTTTAGCGAAGCAAAAGAAGTATATTATCTTGATGTGATTTTTTCTAGCATATTAATGCTATCAAATTTTATTTTACTATTCATGGGACATTTGCTTTTACCTTACAGTCTCCTTGCCGTTTTATGTGCATTGATTGCATTATTTTTTTATTTTAGAAGACCTAAACACGATTATTACTTTAACCACAGCCTATGGCATGTATTTTCAGCAGGAGTTTGTATGTTTTGTCAAATGACGTTTCTTTTTTTTATTTAATCTATATCAAATAATAATTGATAATACTATAAGCTTCTGATT
>JBAXFW010000072.1:0-4040 GCA_037139635.1 bacterium
CGATATATGGGGCGCGTTATTCGAAATATTAAAGTTACGGAAAGCCCGATTTGGTTAAAAGAAAAATTAAATGCTATCGGGCAAAAATCTATCAACAATATTGTCGATGCGGCAAATTTTGTAATGTTTGATTTAGGGCAACCAATTCATTCTTTTGATTTAGATAAATTAGAGAGCGAAAAAATAATAATTCGGAATGGCGTTTTAGGTGAAAAGTTAACTACTCTTGATAATAAAGAAGTAAATTTAGATGAATCTATTTTGGTAATTTCAGATGAGAAAGATCCACTTGTAATAGCAGGCATAAAAGGCGGCACCAAGGCAGAAGTTGATAATAATACTAAAAATATCGTTATAGAGGTGGCTAATTTTAATCCTACGACCACTCGTAAAACTGCTAAAAAAATAAATATTCTTACAGATGCGGTAAAAAGGTATGAAAATGAAATTTCTTCCGAGCTTGCAGAAATAGCCATGAATTCAATCGCTGAAATGATTGTTTCTCTTTCGGGTGGAGAAGTAGAGAATATTGTAGATATTTATCCGAAAAAAGTTGAACAAAGGTTTGTCGTTGTTTCGGTTAATTATATTAATAAGAGACTGGGTTCTTTTTTTTCTAAAGAAGAAATTGAAAGTGTCTGGAAAAAGTTAAATTTTACGTATACAGAAGATAATGGAGAATTTAAAATTGAAATTCCATATTTAAGAATTGATTTAGTGTACCCATATGATTTAGTAGAAGAGGTAATTCGAATTTTAGGGTACGATCGGCTTGAAGAAAAATTACCAGAATTTAAATTAGAATCAAAAATTAATGAAAGTTTTTCAAAAATGCTTCAAGCTAGAGAGAAATTGTTGAGTGATGGATACTCAGAAGTGATGACTTATGCTTTTCGAGATAAGGGGGAAGTCGAAGTTCTCGCTTCTGCTTCTGATAAAAAATTCTTGCGAACTAATTTAACAGATGGCTTGCTTGAGAGTTTAAAATTAAACCAATTAAATGCACCTCTTTTGGAAATGAAAGAAATTAAAATTTTCGAAATTGGCACGGTCTTTTTTAAAGATAGAGAAGAAATGCATGTTGCCTATAATGAGAAAAAACCCACCTCGACTCGTGGCGACTCGTCGACGCGAGGCGGGAATATTGTTGAAGTTTTACTTGAAGATTTTGTTTTAAAAACATCAGATATTTTTTCTTCAGGTCCTCGGTCCTCCTCGCAAATAGTATCTCCTTCGGAGATAGAAGCTCGGCCAGACCATTCAGAAAAAGCATCTGATGCTTTTAAAAAGTTTGTTCCTTGGTCTATTTATCCATTCATTTCTCGCGATGTCGCTGTTTGGATGCCTGAAGGGGAAAGTAAAGATGAATTAAAAAAAATATTAATAGAAAATGGATCAGAGCTTTTAGTAAAAGAACCATATCTTTTTGATTCGTTTACGAAGGATGGAAAAACATCATATGCATATCGATTAGTTTTCCAATCTTATGATAGAACTCTTACAGATATTGAGGTAAGTGATATTATGACAAAGATAAATCAAAAGATTGTCGAAAAAACAAATTGGCAGATACGTTAAGTAAATTATTGTAGCGATTTGCATTTTTTTATTAAATGTATAGAATAGAATTATATTTATGTGGAAGAAAAGAATATTAGCTTTAATAATATTATTACTAGGCACAGGGCTTGCTTTTTTTGTTTTTAAGTCAGAACCTCAATTAAATAAGAATTTTGACAAAACTTACTCATTTTTAAAGAGTCATCCATTTCGTTTAGGATTGGACCTTTCTGGAGGAAGCCATTTAATATACAAAGCTGATGTTTCAGGAGTTCCAGCTGGACAGGTTTCAGATTCAATGAATGCACTTCGTGATGTTATAGAACGTAGAGTAAACATGTTCGGAGTTTCAGAACCAGTTGTTCAAATACAAGAAGGTGGTTTTATCTCAGGTAATAATGAAGAAAAATTAATTGTAGACCTTCCAGGAGTTACTGATGTTGAAAAAGCAACTGAAATGATTGGACAGACTCCATTACTTGAATTTAAAGTTGAAGCACCAAAAGATGCACCACAAAAAGTTTCCGTTGATGCAAATGGCAAAGCAACACTAGACACTACTCCACAGTTTGTTAATACAGAATTAACGGGTAGATATTTAAAGAAAGCAACTCTTGAGTTTGATCAAAATACGCGTGAACCAAAAGTTGGTTTGCAATTTGATGATACGGGTACAAAATTGTTTGCAGATATTACCAGAAGTAATGTTGGAAAAGTTGTGGCAATTTACCTAGATGGTGCCCCAATTTCAGCCCCTGTCGTCCGAGAAGAAATCACTGGTGGAGTTGCTCAGATTTCTGGTAGCTTTACACCAGTTGAAGCAAAACAATTAGTTGGCAGATTAAATTCTGGAGCATTGCCTGTTCCTATTTCACTTCTTTCAAGACAAACTATTGGTGGGTCACTTGGAGCTAATGCAGTGAACGCTGGGGTAAAAGCTGCCATCATTGGATTTTTAATTATTGCCCTTTTCTTAATTCTTTGGTATCGCTTGCCAGGAGTTATCGCAGTGTTAGCCCTTTCTATTTATGTTGCAATCATTTTAACTTTATTTAAATTATTGCCAGTTACATTGACAGCTGCTGGTATTGCTGGATTTATTATTTCGATTGGTATTGCCGTTGATGCAAATGTGCTTATTTTCGAGCGCGTAAAAGAAGAATTACGCTCAGGTAGAACAATTTCTGATGCAGTTGCTACAGGTTTTTCTCGAGCATGGTTTTCGATCCGTGATTCAAATATTTCAAGTATCATTACTGCTATTATTCTTTTCTGGTTTGGAACATCTCTAATAAAAGGATTTGCTCTAACTCTTGGAATGGGAGTATTGGTGTCAATGTTTTCAGCAATAACTATTACTCGAATTTTTCTATATACAATTGAATTTGTGGGAGAAGGAAAAGTCGCAAGATTTTTATTTAGTTCAGGCCTTTCAAAATAATATGTTTATTATAAAAAACAAAAAAATATTTATTAGTATATCAATTGGTTTGGTAGTTCTTTCTATCATTTCGATGTTTGTTTTTAAGATTAATAAAAGATTAGGAATTGATTTTACTGGGGGAGCCTTAACAGAAATCACCTACAAAGATGCGCGACCAGCTCAAGCAGATTTAAATACAGCAATAGAAGCTTTAAATCTTGGGTCAGTTTTAATTCAGCCAGCAGGAGAAAATGATTACATTATAAAGTCTCGCGATTTAACTGAAGCAGAGCACACTTTACTTTTAAAAACTTTAAATCAAGATGGTAAAATAAGTCTTGAAGAAAAAAGTTTCAATTCAATTGGGCCCACCATTGGACAAGAGCTAAAGTTTAAAGCATTACTTTTGATAATTTTAATTTCATTGGGAATAATATTATTTATCGCTTATGCTTTTCGAAAAGTATCAAAGCCAATTTCTTCTTGGAAATATGGAATTATCGTAGTAGTCACACTGCTTCACGACGTTATAATTCCAATTGGTATTTTTACTGTCTTGGCTCATTTTTATAATGCTGAAGTAGATGCACTTTTCGTAGTAGCAGTACTAACAATTCTCGGACTTTCTGTTTCAGACACTATTGTTATATTTGATCGAATTCGAGAAAATATCAGAAGTCAAATTGCTCATTCAAAAATTGATTTTAGTGAAATAGTTGGTAAAAGTCTCGAACAATCTTACGTTCGGTCAATTTGCACATCACTTACTGTTATTCTTGTTTTGTTGTCTTTGTTCTTCTTTGGGCCAACGTCTACAAAATATTTTGCTCTAATGCTTACTGCTGGAATGTTTTTCGGAACTTACTCCTCAATTTTCTTGGCTTCTCCATTGTTGGTTTTAGTTGAAGAAATTCAAGCTAAAAATAAAGAAAATAAAAAGAAAAAATAAAATAAAAAGAAGCCCTCGACACAGTCGAGGGCTTCTTGCTTTTATGCCAAAAACTTCTATGATTAAGATGTATTATTAATTAATTTTTAAATATATGTTGTATATAAT
>JBAXFW010000073.1:0-3893 GCA_037139635.1 bacterium
TCTCAAGATAGATAGTATGCTCTGCTAAAAAAATAGCTTCGTACATGGCTTTCCAACTTCTGACTGAATTTGTATAAAATTTATAATTCACAATTTGATTATACAATAAAAAAATATTTTTTGGAGTTGTTTAATTTAACCTACAGGAATCTCGGTCATTACATGACCAGTATACCTTTTCGATAAATTTAAATAATTTAAATTTATAACGAAAAGCTTTTCTCGTCCTGCACAGAAAGTACTCAAGTACTTTCCTAGGGTCCACCCAAGAAAAAGGCCGTCTGTTAAGACGGCTACTTTTTCAACGGGTGGACCCATTACTCAATAGTTGGAACCAGATAGAAAGTTGGATATTTAATGCTTCTGAAGTAATAAAGAATAATATAATGTTTGAAAATAGTCTTATTTATGCTTGATAAAAGTTCTTATTGGTATCACAAGATAGGAATTGAATAAGGAGTAAAAAGTGGTATAATCATATTATGAAAATAATTTTCTGGAAAAAGAATAAAAATATAATAAAAAAAACAATATCCCGTCCTGTTTGGGCTGACCAAGAAAATAAAGATAAAGTCTTAGAAAAAGGAGCTGATGATTTTTCAAAAAAATTTACTAAAACGATAGAGAGACTTTCTAATGAATGAAATTGAAATTTTTTATCCTGATAAAGACCTTATTAAATATTGGATAGAACTTTTGAGGTCAAAAAACTATACCCTTAAAACAAGACTTCCTATTACTGACGAAGAATGGTTTTCTATAGTAGAAGAAACCATTGAACGTATAAAAATTCAATACATAGAAGGAGTTCATTCAAAGGCTAGTCATTTGTTTTTTTATTTAAATAAAAATCATAATTTTATAGATGGAAATAAAAGAACAACGATAGTTGTAATTTATCTTTTTTATTTAGTTAATAATTACACAATCATTAGTTCTGGTAGACTTGAAGAGTTAGCAAAAAAATTAGCAAAAAGCCACGGATCAAGAAACAAGGATGACTGGATGAAAAAAATTGAAAAAGAATTATCTTATATTGCAAAACCAATAAATAAAATAGTTTATAATTAAAAAAACAGAAAAATGTCTACAATAAAACAAGTAAGGGCTTTAGAAAAAATGGTGGAAAATGGTGGAAATGTGAGCCAAGCTATGTTAGAGGTTGGGTATTCTTTAAATACTGCCAAGACTCCACAGAAATTAACCGAGAGCAGAGGTTTTATTGCCTTATGTGAAGAGTTGGGATTAACTGATAACTTATTAGTAAATGCTCTTGTTGAGGACATAAAAACAAAAAAAGGAAATAGAAAAGCTGAGTTAGAACTTGGATTTAAAATAAAAGGACGATTAATTCAAAAAACTGATATAACCAGTGGTGAATTACCGATTCCAATTTTAAGTCTTGAAAGAAAAAAAGAAATTGATGATGCTATTAATAGTATTTGTAATTACAGCAATAATTTTGATGAAATTGTAAGATTATATGAACAATAATCCTTCACCAGCACATCTTGTTTTCTCAGCTGATTTAGGTTTTTTACACGGCAATACAAAGAAATATAAAAGAGATGCTTTGATTATTAAGAATAATGATTTTGGTAGCTGTACTCCTACTTTTCATTTACTTTCTTCTTTAGCTTTTGAATTATTTCCAAAAGTTCTATTGGGGTATAAAGTTTGTCTCAAATATAAAGATGATTCTAGTGTGACTGAAGATATTATAAGAGAAGAAATATCTAATGAATTAAAGAAGTACAATCATAATATAGATAAATTATATTTAAACTTTCCTGAACTTATTAGTTTTTTGGATATTAAAAAAATTTCAAGTTTTAATAATGGGTTTGTTTGGGAATATAGAATTGAATTAAACAAAGGAAATAAACACATTGCCATAAAAGACATTGAAGCTGTTAGATATGGTTCCTTCGCTAAGAAAAGAGATATTATGACTTGGTGTGTTACGGATGATATTTTAATAGATTTATTAAATAAGATTGAAAAATATGTTCTTCTTAAAGAGAGAGAAGTAAATGAGGAACTAAAGAAATTTTTTAATTAAACAAACAATGATTGAAATGTTATAATACAAATATAACTTAATAGGAGACCTAACCCCTTATGATATATAAGGATATGGTCAAAATCACGGTCAGTAATAAAGAACTCTTAGTCAGAGTTTGCACTGACCGTGTCATATCTGGAAACGGATATGGGTGGCTTAAAAACCATCAATCTGGCTAGGAGCTTTTTGTGTCTTAGCTCATAAAACTATGAAAAAATATCTTTCAATTCTAGTTGTCTTAATATTTTTTAGTCTAATACCAGCCATCGTATTGGCTACTTCGGGAGCTTGTTCTTATCATAGAGGAGTTAATTGTTCTATTGGAGCCGACTATCGTGGCAAGGTTCAATGTAATGATGGTTGGGTTAATAGTTCTGTTTATTTTTCTGATACAGACGAGTGTAAGTTAAAGTTAAATAATATCTGTTCTCTTCCTTATTTAATAAAAAATGGTTACGGTTCTACTGATATGTCTTTGTGTGACCAATATCAAAAAAATTGTGATGATAATAATAAGGCGACATATAATGCTATTTTAATGGGTGGAGGTAACCCAACTCTTTCTAAAAGTTGTCCTGAGGCTGATCAATGCAGAAAAGAAGTTGTGTTAAATACAAATGCTGTTAATTTATTTAATAAATGCTTGGATACTATAAAACAAATGCAAATAGATACTGCAAAAATGAAGCAGGAACAATCTGATGCCACATTGAAACAATTGATGCAGAAAAATGCAGATCTAATTTGCCAACAAAATAATGGAAATAATTCTTATTCAAAAGATGGAAGTTGCTACTGCTCTGACGGATATTTATTTGATAAAAATAGCAATCTTTGTTTACTTGAAAAAATAGTTAGAAACAATTTTTGTTCAAGCACGATAGTTAACTCACATTACGATTTATCAGTAAGCGAATATTGTCAGTGTGATATAGGTTACACTTTTAACGTTAATACTAATCAGTGTGTAAAAACTATTACTCCCATAGTTACGTTGGAATCCAAAAAGCCCGTCATTGCTCCTATGGTTAAAACTAAACTTAAATTACCCGCTGAGTCTCCTAGTGTTGTTTCAGTTAAGATAGTAAAAGAACCTATCAAAACTACTGAAATTATTACATCTACTAAAGTAGAAAATAATATTCCTCAGCTAAATTCAGGACCAGTAAAAAAAGTTAAATGGTATCAAAAAATATTCAGCTGGTTTAAAGAATAATTTATGGATAATTTGATATTAAAAACTTTACAACTAGTATATTCTTCAAAACGAATGATGCCAGCACATTTTTGCAGTGATGGAGACAGAAATCAAACTTTTTTTATAGATTTTAAAGACTTAACTAAAGAAGATGATCATATAATGGCATCAGAATCTTGGGGTCATTTGGGTGATAAAAGTTTTGGCAATTATGAAATAAATGGATTTACTGAAGATCAAAAAGAACAACAAATTCACACTGAATTGATTTGCGGAGAAAATATTATGGTTGGTTCTTTTATTTTAACAAAACTTGGTGGTGAAAAATTATTGGATGAGTTAGAAAAACAAATATTAAAAGATTCGCTGAGTGATTTTTCTGAAGTTAGTAAAATAGAAGAGATACTAAGAACAGAAAGGGCAAAAAACTATTTTAAATATTGCAAAGATTTTGGTCATCATTGTGCAAACATTATCAAGTAGTAAATATATTTTTATGAAAAAAAAATTATCGTGGGAAGCATTGATTGGGTTTGCGTGTATTTGTTTTTTTATTAAATTCATTTTAGGAGATATAACTGGGGAAGCCTATTCTGAAACACTTTTCAGGGGAATTGGAGATGCATTTAC
>JBAXFW010000074.1:0-3866 GCA_037139635.1 bacterium
CTCTTGGTACTGTTCTTGGAATCGGTCAAAACAGCACGAAATGAAGGGTCATTTTTCCTTCCTATCCTTTGTAATCTTATTTTTAACATAACACCATATTAACATAAAGATTTTAAAAAGCAAATAAAAAACCTCGTTGCTTTTTGAAAAAGTACGAGGCTATATAATTCTATCTGCAAAGCCGAATTTAATAATTTCGGCTGGTAATAATATTTTTTCTTCGAGAAGGATTCTAGCAACCTCCTCTTTATTTTGACTAGAAGCATCTATCAGCACTTCGTAAACGAAATCTTGATAACCTTCAGCTTTTTTGAATTCTTCCGCCAAAAATCCATGGCTTAGTTTTTTATGCGTCTGATATGGCACATATTCAAAGGCTACTGTCTGTTTGATATTATGTAAAAACATTTTTGTTTCAGCACTTATCAAACGATATTTGCAACCTTGGAGCACTAGCATAGCAGCCACAGAAGAAATGTTTCTCTCGGCAATTCCTATTACCGGATTGCGAGATGTTTTGAATAACTGGTAAATTTTTTTTGCGGCAAAAAAATCGCCACCCCCACTCTCAATATAGATTATGATATAACCCTTTTTTTTATTGAGAACACGAAGCGCTTTTTTTAAACTTTCATATAAAGTACAGTTTATCCTGCCATTTATATGTAACTCTCTTGCAAAGAACTCATCGGGGAAAGCAATCTGCTCCCCTGTTTTTTTAGGAAGCTTTTTCATTTGCTTTTTGTTTTTGGTTCTGCTATAATATACACCATAAAGTATAAATTGTCAAATTATACAAATTATTATTAGTAATAAAAAAAATATGGGAGAATTAAATTTAAATAATTTTAATAAGCCAACTACAGAAGAAATGGAAGCAGCTAAATTAAAAGCAAGTGTTATGAAAAAAGTAGGAGAAGAAGTAACTGGAGAAGTCAAAGAAATGGGATACGAAGTAGACCCAAAGACAGGCTTGGTTGTAGAAAAACTACCTATCGAAAAAAGAATTGATAACTTTGAAGACACAGACAGAAACCATAGATAACTAATTTTTAAAAAAACCCGCTACGGCGGGTTTTTTATGTTATATTTAGTACATATATGCTGACCCGTGAAATTAAAACTAAACATGCTTTATTGATATTAATCGCCCTCTCTTTAGGGATTTTTTTAGCTATTGCTGCTACTAAAAGTGCCGGCTATGAACCAACAAATCAAACAACAACTTCTGGGACAACTAGTAAAAATCAAGTAACCCAAAATAAAAATTTCTATTTTATAAAAGACCCTACTAAAAAACCGAACGTCAGCGCGGAGAGTTATTTTGTCGGAGACTTGGATACTGGAGAGATGATCCTTGAAAAAAATAAAGAACAAATTTTCCCAATTGCTTCTGTTTCAAAATTGATGACTGCCGCCGTTTCAAAAGAAATTCAGAATAAAAATGAAATAACAAAAATATCAAAGACTGCTCTCGCTACTTACGGACAAAATGGAGATTTTCGTTTGAATGAAAAAATAAAAGTTGGTGACCTTACCTATCCCCTAATTCTTGAATCTAGTAACGATGCGGCTGAAGCAATAGCTGAAGATTCTGGGAGAAATATTTTCATTTCTAAAATGAATGAAAAAGCAAAAACGTTAGGATTATCTAACACTTCTTTTTTAGACCCTAGTGGTCTTTCTGAAAAAAATATTTCTACTGCTTATGACCTTTTTAAATTTTCTCAATATTTAAAAAACAACGTACCAGAACTTTTGCAATTATCAATTTTAAAAAGCTATAAAACTAGTAGCCACGTCTGGTTTAACACAAGTCAATTTTTAAAAATTGATGGTTATCAAGGAGGCAAAAGAGGATATATTGATGAATCTAAACAAACAGCCCTTTCCCTCTTTACTCTTCCATTAGGCTCGACAGGAGTGCGTAATATAGGAATTTCAATCTTGCGTAGCAATGATCGCTACAAAGATATGCAAAATATTTTAAGCTATTTGAAAAAAAATGTTTATTACGGTGGCACCGATGATGCAAATCTCGCTTGGGTAAAAAACAAAGAAGGTTTGCTCGACAGTCCTGAGCCAAATTTTGTGACCTTACTATTTGGAGGAGACATAATGCTTGATCGTGGAGTAAAAAATTCTGTATTAAAAAATTTTAACGCAGACTATTCCAAAATGTTTGAAAAAATTGATTTGATAAAAGATGCAGACATAGTATTTGCGAACCTAGAAGGAACAGCTTCAGATCAAGGAAAAGATATACACAACCTATATTCATTCCACATGAGTCCATCCGTAATACCAGCATTGAAGGGTGCCGGCTTCGACGTGCTCTCACTTGCCAACAACCATATCGGAGACTGGGGACGAGATGCCTTTTCGGACACAATATCTAGATTAGATGAAAATGAAATAGCTTACACTGGAGCAGGCATAAACCAAATAGAAGCCGAAAAACCAACCATTGTTGAGAAAAATGGAATGAAAATTGGTTACTTAGGATTTTCTGATGTCGGACCAAATGGCATGGCCGCGACAGACATAAAGCCTGGAATATTACTTGCAAACAATCCTCGTTTTGATGACATAATCAAAAATGCATCGAAAGAAGTAGCTTACTTAATCGTAACATTCCACTTTGGGGATGAGTACAAAACAAAACATAACGCCCGACAAGAACTCTTAGCTCATAAGGCAATCAATGATGGAGCAAAAATTGTAATCGGTTCGCATCCACATGTCATCGAAGATACTGAAACTTATAAAAATGGCTATATCGCTTACTCTTTGGGAAATTTCGTTTTTGATCAATATTTCTCAAAAAATACTATGCAAGGAATGTTATTGCAAATAAAGCTAAGCAAAGATGGCAGCATGTTAGTCCAAAAAAATACTATGCTTTTAAATAGAGTTTTCCAACCTGACCAAATAATCAAAGGTAAAGAAGAGAAAGTAATTTTTAAATAAAAAAGCCGTTGCAAAATAAATTTGCAACGGCTTATATGCTATTTTTCTAAAACTACAATAATATATAGTCCAGAAAAAAACATCAAGAAAAAAAATACGGCCCCGAGCTCTTCTAGCCCAGGCATCATAATTCTTTCTAAAATTCCGAGGGACAACATTACCGCAACGTCTCCACTCGCGGTAAAAACTCCCCCAATTAAAATCACAAGCGGCCAAATAATCATTATGGCCGCTAATACTCTAAAAAAATTTTTCATAGTTATTTTTTTAATAAAAAAAATTATTATTTTATTATTTTTTAATTTTTTTGAAAAACGTCATAGAGCCCAACAATACAATTAGCCCGCACAAATAATAGTATGTGTACGATGAACCTAGCACAAGCCCACTGAAAACATAATTTGCAAAAGTAGCTAAAATAAAGATAGACAACAATAGAACAAATGCAAAATACTTTTTTTCTGAGAGCTTAATAATGCCGTAGCACATCAAAATAAGACTGCTTATACAAATTATTCCAATACTAGAAAGATCCAGTGTCGTGATAAATGCTAAAAGCATTAATATTACAACAAGTGCTACGCCGGAAAAAGTTCCGACGAAACCTTTATTCTGTTTTCGCTGATTCATCAGCTCAGTGAAGGCAAAGTGCCTAAAATTTAAGGCATACTCTTCGTACGACCTTTTGTCAGACTCATCGAGTTGTTTTTGATACTCGAGGATTCTGTTGATACTCAATGGTTTCCTGTACATCAATATCTCAATAAATAAAATTACGAGAACTGTGTAAGAAATTACTGCAATGTTAATGATTGTTGTTTCCATGATTTTGGGGTTTAGATTAAATTAAAAATTGGTTTTTAAAACCTCCTTTGGCTAGAAGCTTTAAAAACCAA
>JBAXFW010000075.1:0-3796 GCA_037139635.1 bacterium
CGTAGGAATAAAAGCAATAACAATATTCCTAACATAAAGCCAAGATTTAAAAACTTTTTTCCAATATAAAACTACCACTGCAAGTATTGCTCCTAGTTGAATTATAATTTCAAAGCTCTTCATAAAATCAGTCGCCTCTAAACCAAGAAATGTCCTAACTATATCTAAATGTGCCGTAGAAGAAATTGGTAAAAACTCCGTCAATCCTTCGACTATACCTAATAATACTGAGTGTATAAATAACATTATTTTTTAAATGATTTAATTAATAAATAACTAACAAGTCCTCCAAATAAAAATCCTCCCAAAATATCGAGTGGGTAATGTACCCCTGCGATAATTCTTGAAATTCCTATCAACAAAGCAAAAGTAATAAAAACATATCCTATCTTTTTATGATAAAGAAAAATCGCAACTGCTAATGCCATAAAAAATGCTGAATGTCCTGAAGGAAATGAAAAATCAGCAGGTCTTAATAATGGACTCACGTTATGTAAATCTAAAAATGGTCTTGGCACTTTAAAAAATAATTTAAGGGCAATAGACAAAAGCCAAGCAAATACTACAGAAAATGAAACGAAGGTTATTTCTTTCCATTTTTGAGCAAGTGCATGAAATGGTTTTTCTTTAGAAAAAATTTCATGATGAAAAAGGAGAAAAATAATTGCTAAAAATATCACAAGATAAGGCAAGGTTTGTGCACAAAAAATAATGAATTTATCTAAAAACAAACTCCTGTGCGCCATATCATAAAAAAAGAAGAAAATTAAATTATTCATATTGATTTTGCGAAATCGTGTCGCGCGCCATCCACTGAAGCGCGACTTTTTGCTACTTGTAAAACATTATTTAATAACATCGCCACGGTCACGGGACCCACTCCTCCTGGCACAGGTGACACAGTACACTCTATGTCGATGATAGATTCGATATCCACATCTCCCACTATGCCCCCACCAGATTCTGAAGTCCCCGCATCTATTATTACTACCCCTGGTTTTATCATATCTCCTTTAATAATTTTTTCTTGTCCAGCTGCAGAAATAATAATATCCGCATTTTTAATTAGTTCTCTTTTTATGTTTTCTTCAGTGCTACTAATTACGACATCGACTTTGAGCCCCTTCTCTTCAAGTAAATATGTCACTGGTCTACCCACCAAAATACCTTGTCCAATCACTAAGATACTTTTATCCACCATTTCAATATTCAAAGAATCAAGTATGTGCATGCATGCAAGCGCTGTGGGAAATTTGATCTCCCCTTCTCCTCTATAAAATAATTCATTCGTTTTTGTATTTAAGCAATCAACATCAATATTTGGTGACACAGCATTTAAAACTTCTTGTTCATTAAAATTTTCTGGTAGTGGCAACTGAACGATAAGTCCACACATATCTTTCATATTATTTATCTTTCTTATCTCTTCGATAAGATCTTTCGTCGTCGAAGATTCCACAAAACGTTCACTGTGAAATTTAATACCAACTGATTCAGCATACCTAGCTTTCATTCGGACATATTGTTCTGAGGTAGGATTATCCCCCACTAAGATATCACAAAAAATAGGCTGGAAAGGTAACCCTGCTACTTCCATTTTTACTTTGGCTAAAATTTCATCTCTTATTTTTTTTCCATCAATTATTTTCATTTTAAAAATTCTTAATTATTTATTATGCCCCAATAAATTCATGATTCATATCATCTCTATGCACTGATCTCGCATATTTACTCATACTCATCAATATACCCAATCCAGCAAACTCAGTGATTAAGTGTGATCCTCCATAACTCATAAATGGAAGTGGAATACCAGTAACCGGCATAAGCCCTAAATTCATTCCAATATTTATAATTATATGGCTCATGAAATATATCGCAATCCCCATACCGAAAAGTGCTTCAAAATTTGTCGCTCCAAAAGAGGCAAAATATAAAATTCGCCAAATGATCAATCCAAACAATAACAAAATCAACATTGAACCAATAAATCCCCACTCCTCCGAAAAAGCAGCAAAAATAAAGTCTGTCTCATTTTCTGGCAAAAATTTCAATCTAGACTGAGTTCCAAAACCAAGCCCCTTCCCTACAATTTGACCTGAGCCAACTGCTATCGTAGATTGGAAGGAATTGTATCCAGAGCCATGAATATCTGCGAGCGGATTTAAAAAATTAGCAATTCGGGCTTTTTGGTATGGAGCAAAAACAAAAACCCAAAGCATGCTCACTGCGACTATCCCTGAAACAAAAACTAACAATAGATGTGTCTTTGAAATTCCAGAAACAAGAACCATGCCAAACCAAATTAAAAATATTATTATAGCCGAACCAAAATCTGGCTGAAGTAAAACTAATACGAAAGGTATCAAAGCATATATTCCAGAAATGAAAATATGTTTTATGTTTCGAATTTCAACATGCCGACGAGAAAAATATTTTGCGAGAATTATCACTAAAACTAATTTCATCATATCTACTGGTTGAAAAGAAAATAAACCAAAATTAAACCAACTTTTAGCACCATTGGTGACACTACCTAAAATAAACAAAATAAGTAAAGTAAAACAAAAAAATATATATAAAAAAACAATCACCTGTGTACGCTTCAGAATTCGAAAATCAATAAAAGAAAAAATAAAAAAAACAACAAAAGATAATATTAACAAAATTATTTGTTTGCCAAAAAAATTATCAGCTCCAGCCTCAGGCACAAAAGATTTCATCGTAAAAAGACCAGCCAAAACTGTTGGCAAAATAAATAATACTAAGAGCCAGTCTATTCTTTTCAGAAATTTTTCTATCATTATTAATTTAACTTAACTGAAAATATATTAAATATTGGAATTATTTCTTTTGTGACTACAGGAGTAGTAAAAGGTTCACGCCAAGTAAAATTTATTTCTGTATTCTCCTCTCCTATAAGAACTGGAACAATAGTATGACTAGCAGTAATTGCAGTACCAAAAGCATCATATAAAATTACAACAAAAGAAGTATCTGGGATTCGATATAATGAATTATTCTTTACACTAGCCGCAAGTTTGGGTTCAGTATTTTCGTCAGTTAATTTAATATCAGAAACGAAAACTTTTAATTGACTAATTTCTTCTTTTGAAACTTGTCTCCAGACTGGTACCTCTTCGAATTCAAAAGTTGTGTAAACTGGTATTGAATTGCCTACATCTACTGCTGGCTCAAACACCGCGAATTTTCCTTTTGGTGGCACGTATGTTTCTCCTTCTCTTTTTCCTATATAAATATTATCCTTATCCGCAAAACGAAAACGATATTTTATACTATTAATTACAGCATTTTCATTTTTATTTTCCAAATAAGCAACAGCATTATAGCGTCCTGGCACAACTCGAAATGCTCGAGACCATAAAATAGAAATTTGATCTACTTGTGTTGTACAAGATATCGAACAAGAACCCCCACAATCCACTCCAGTCTCAATGCCGTTTTGTTTACCATCATTGCAAGTTGGAGCTTTATTATAATAAGGAGATATAATCAAATAACTAAGTCCGCCCAAAAAAGCAAATACAATTAAAAAATATAAAATTTGTCTGCGTAGTGCCCAAGGCATATAAATATATCATACCACCCTGTAGTAGATTTTGGAAATATAATTTTATAAAATTATGCGCTTTGCGTTTTTCCAAAATTCACTACAGGGTAGCAAAAAAACACTCATTTGTAGAGTGCTTTTTTTAGAATCAAATACTCAGTGTTGGCGATAGCCTACTTTCCCCATGAAAGAGTATCATCGGCTCAACAAGGCTTAACTTCTCTG
>JBAXFW010000076.1:0-3739 GCA_037139635.1 bacterium
ATATATTATAATTTATTTTTAATTTTTATGCTAAACCTAATTTCATTATCCTGTCTTTATTTTACGTAATTTCTCAGAAACACCTTTTGCGATAGCCATAATATCAACCCCATCCTTATTTTTAATTTGTGCAGGGATATTTAAAAGTGCACCTTTAGCTATAATATCCACATTTTGGAAGGCTTTACCTATGCGTTGCTCAATCGTCCATTTTAGGATTTCCTTATCTCCTCTGTGTATTTGATATTTTAAGATTTTGATTATGTTTTCCCATTCATCGTCTATTGCATTATAAAAAAGCTCTCGGGCTTCGTATTGAAGTCTGGGTTTTCTACCAGAACCTTCACGAATGCCACCCCAACTTGATTTCTTATCTTTTTTCAAATTTTCAAGTTTTCCTTCTTCTTTCATAGTATATTCTATACTCTAAATGTGTCCCTTGAATAAACGTCTCATTTAATGTTTTCAAGGGCTTTTTGAAGCTTTGGACTGCTATTATAAAATATCCAAAACCGTGAGAGATAGTCTTTTAATTGATTCAATAAATTACGCGATGTGTCCACATCGTATTTAAGCAAGGACTGTCCTTGCTTATTTATATTTTTACCATGAAGTCTATTTTGACTCCTGATTTTTTGTATGGTAAAGTATAAAAAATATGTTATTTGAAATAACTACTCATATTAGTTTATGGTTTGGTTTCTTGAGTTTTTTATGAAAATTTAAGTAACCAAATCATTTATTAATTAAATAGATATGAAAACAACCAGGCTAGAAAAGTTTTTTGAAATTGCTGTTTTTTCATTTATGCCTTTTTGCTTTTTACCTTTAGGAGTTTTAGCAATTGGGTGGGGAATAAACACTATGTTGGCTCTTGCCTTAATTGGCGTAACTGTGCTAACTTTTTTCTCAGCATTGGGAATAATAGTTGGCGTAGAATTAGTCTTTATTATTTTAGCGATTTCACACACACTAAACAGTAGGACATGAAAACAATAGAATTATCAATAGTTTTGGCGATACTTACAGTCATTGTTTTTTTGGGGGCAATTTTGTCCCACAACGTTGGTAAAAGAAAAAGAGATTCTTCTAATAAAGGGGATACCCACTTTTTTATTCCAATGGCAGTCTTATTATTGCAAATTCTGGTACTTTCATATGCTCCAGTGACTGCGTACGTTTGTATCAAGCATGGGGTTTGGTCCTATGTTTTGGTATTGGCTTTTCTTTTTTTAGTTAACCTGGTTTTTACAAAACTAGGATCGAAGTCAAAACATAAATATTATGTTTTTAATTCCGGGATTGATAATCAATCCGGGGTTAAGAATAAATCAATTACTAATTAAATAAGCCATGAGAAATCAAAAAAATTTTGAGGTTAAGTTTTTTTCTTTCTCACCCTTTCTTATTCTACCAATTTGTAGTTTAATTCTTGGATGGGGGATTAATTGCTTTTTTGCTTTTGCTATTGTTGGGTTGACTAATTTTAGTTTTTTCCCGGCTTTAGGATTGGTTGTCATTGCGGAAATACTTCTGATGCTTTTGGTTGCTCCTTTTCTTTAATATAATAGTAGAACACAGTCTCAAATGGCTGTGTTTTTTATTTCACATTTTACATTTTTTATGATAATCTGTATGAATGGATTTAAAATTTTTGAATCAAAAAGAAGCGCCGAATAAAGGTAAAAAGGCGAAAAAAGAATCAAAGTTCTCAGGCTCAATCATGGGCGCGATTTTGATTTTTATGCTTATTACAGCTCTATATTTAGTAATTTCTGGTAGTGCTAAGAAAGCTGAGCCACAAATTTCAATTTCTGATTTAGCCAAAAATGTTACCGATGGGACAGTTAAAAGCATCACAGTAGAAGGAGAAGATCTCACCATTACTTATACCAATGACGAGATTAAAAAAGCCAAAAAAGAAACTGAATCTTCTCTTTCTCAAACTTTATTTAATTACGGAGTAAAACCTGAGGCCCTTGCCAAAACAGCAATTGAAATTAAAAATGAAACTGGTTTTATGTATTGGTTGGTAAACCTTGCTCCATTCTTAATACCGATTTTATTTATTGTATTTTTCTTTTGGTATATTTCACGCCAAGTAAAAGGAGCAGGGATGCAAGCATTTACCTTTGGACAATCAAAAGCTCGTATCACAGACCCAAATGATAAAAATAACAAAGTGACATTTAAGGATGTTGCCGGGTGTAAAGAAGCTAAAGAAGAATTGAAAGAAATTGTTGATTTTCTAAAAAGTCCAAAAAAGTTTTTGGACATTGGAGCTCGAATCCCTAAGGGAGTAATTTTAACTGGTGCACCAGGAACAGGAAAGACCTTGCTTGCTCGAGCAGTCGCAGGAGAAGCAGGCGTACCATTTTTTCATTTGTCAGGTTCTGAATTCGTAGAAATGTTTGTCGGAGTTGGAGCATCACGAGTAAGAGATTTATTTAAAATGGCAAAGAAAGCAGCACCAGCTATTATTTTCGTAGATGAGATAGATGCGATAGGACGTACTCGTGGTGGAGGTTTTGGAGGAGGGAATGACGAGCGCGAGCAAACCCTAAATCAAATCTTAGTTGAGATGGATGGCTTTGAACCAAATGATAAAGTTATCGTGATGGCAGCCACAAATAGACCAGATGTACTAGATCCTGCTTTAATTCGCCCAGGCCGTTTTGATCGAAAGGTAATTCTTGATTTGCCAGACCGTGCTGATCGAGAAGAAATTTTAGCAATTCATGCACTAAAAAAGCCACTTGCCGAAGATATTAATTTGAAATTAATCGCAGAGCGTACGCCAGGTTTTTCAGGAGCTGATTTATTTTCTTTGATGAACGAAGGAGCAATACTTGCTGCGCGAGAAAATCGTAAGAAAGTTTTTCAATTTGATTTGATTCGTGCAATCGAAAAAGTAATGCTTGGACCTGAAAGGAAAAGTCATTTGCTTTCCAAGAAAGAAAAAGAAATTACGGCATATCATGAAGCAGGGCATGCACTTGTCGCCTCTGTTTTACCAAATGCAGATCCAGTTCACAAAGTTTCAATTATTGCTCGCGGAAATGCAGGTGGATATACTTTGAAATTGCCGTTAGAGGATAGAAGATTACAATCTAAAAAAGAATTTATAGATGATATAGCAATGTCTCTTGGAGGGTATGTAGCTGAGAAAATGATTTTTGGAGATATTACCACAGGCCCTTCGAGTGATTTGCAGGGTGCAACCAATATTGCTCGTGCAATGGTTACTCGTTGGGGAATGTCGGATGTTCTGGGACCTGTTGCGTATGAAGGTAATGGAGGTAGAACTCAATTTAATGAACCAGTGGAGAATGAACATTCGGAAGATATCTCTAAAAAAATTGATTCTGAAATTTCAAAAATAATAAATAATGGATTGAAGACAGCGGAAGGAGTTTTGGAAGAACACAAAAAAGCTTTTGCTGCTATTGCAAATAAATTGATTGAAGTCGAAACATTGGAAATGGATGAATACGAAAAGATAATTATTGCACATGGAATAATGCCAAAGAAGCGTGAGGAAAAAGTGAAAGAAATTGCATAAAAGTATTTTTTGCAATAGAATGAAAATGTTTTTAACAGGTAGTTTTAACCATCCGTCCTTAGCTCAGCTGGTTAGAGCACAGAGCTTATACCTCTGGGGTCCTAGGTTCGAATCCTAGAGGACGGACAATAAAATATATATGGAAAAATTTGAACTGCCAGATGGATATTATCGTGT
>JBAXFW010000077.1:0-3702 GCA_037139635.1 bacterium
ATTATATACCCAACATAATTTTTTGACAAGTATTTCGCGACCGCAAAATACTTGTTGATATTATATTCAGATATGCTATGATGTCAAGTACAAATCCACAAAGAAAAGACTTGCGAAGGTCGGAGCTTCACATTATAATATATATATGAATAGGCCACACAAATTTGCACCAGGAGAATATTATCATATTTACAATCGCGGAACAGATAAGCGTGAAATTTTTTTAGATATCCATGACTATCATCGTTTTATAATACTGCTATATTTATGCAACAATAGTGAAGCACTTGATTTACAAAAACTTTTCCGTGAAGGTCGGAGCTTCACAGAATTATTCGAAATAGAAAATAATAATCCCCTAGTTGCCATCGGAGCATGGGTTATAATGCCAAATCATTTTCATATTTTAATAAAAGAATTAACCGACAATGGCATAACGACTTTCATGCGAAAAGTTATGACTGGTTATTCTATGTATTTCAATAAAAAATACGACAGAAATGGAAATTTATTTCAAGGAAAATTTAAATCAGAACACGTAGATAAAAACGAATATTTAAAATATCTTTTTTCATATATTCATCTAAATCCGATAAAATTAATTCGTGGTGAATCAAATTGGAAAACATCTGGAATAAAAGATCTAGAAAATGTAAAGAAATTTTTATCTAAATATGAGTATTCCAGTTTACAAAATTATATAACTGAAAATATACGATATAAAAATATTATTTCTAAAAAGGAATTTCCAGAATATTTTCCTGAAGCAAAAAACATTTGGAATGAATTAATCGAGTGGCTTAATTATAAACCTGTGAAGGTCGGAGCTTCACAGGTTTCACAAAGTTATGAAAAATAATACACAAAAACCCAATATTCAAAAGGATATTTTAAAGTTTTTAGCTGAAAAACCAGCTGTCCCCGTTGAGGCAATTAAAGTAGAAGACCCAAAGAAAAATTATGCTTTAGCTCGTTCGATCAAAAATTTAGTTGAATCTGGTTGTGTAGAAATCCACAACTCTGATAATCAAAAATACTTAAAAATTACCAAAAAAGGGCAAGGAAAACTAAATTGCATAAAACTCGAAGGCGAAGAAGCCCTCGTTTCAAATACTTGGGATGGCTTTTGGAGAATAATAATTTTAGATTTATCAGAAGATCGTAAAAATGAACGTGAAGCTCTTAGATATTTATTAAAAAAAGCAAACTTTGTTTGTATTAAAAATACTGTTTGGATCTCCCCTTACCCATATGAAAATTTATTCACGAATATAAAAAAAGATTTAAGTTTAGGGAATGAATTAATGATAATTGTGACAAATAAACTAGACGACGAAACTAACTTAGCATTTTTGAATGCTATTAAAAAATAATTTATTAAAAATTTTTACGCAACCTCTTGCATCATCCATTCTTTATAGGCTCTATTTATCCGACGTACGTCGACACCAGCAATTAGTGGAGTAGAATAACTATGATGTTCTGAAATTAGATCATTAACGGTTTCTAGTTTTGATTCAAAAGTAGAAATCATTAACATGACATGAGGAACTTCTATAAGTTTTTTTCCCCAGTTATACATCGAATCTACGTTCCAGTAATCCACACAAGCGCCGAGTTTTTGATAGATGATAAGCTTACCTATTCTTTTTGCTTCTTCTAAAGTTGCGCAAGTTGTATAGATAAATACCATAAAATTATTTTTTTGAGAGTAATCGACCTTTATATAATTTTATATCTTTTGGGAAGGATAAGTCAATACTTTTTAACTATCTTTTTGTGAATGCTTCTTTGGGAGATAGTCCGGCAGCGCGATGCGCTGGCCACCAACCAGAAACAAAACCGATAACAGTAGAAAATGCCATGATGACTAATACAAACCAAAATGGAGTTGCAAATAGATCGAAAGATTTACCACCGAAACGAATAGCAATAAAACTCAATAAAAAATTAAAAAATTTACCAAGGCCAAAACCAATAATAACACCACCCGCTCCTCCTAAAAATCCCATGATAGATGCCTCAACTAAAAATAAATTACGAACATCATAATCTGTTGCTCCGAGTGATTTCAAAATTCCCACTTCATAAATTCTTTCCAAGAATCCGACAAGCATCGTATTAAACATTCCAATGGCAGAAACTACAAGTGCCGTAACTCCAAATACTCCTAAAATAATAGTAATTATGTTGGTAATTTTACGAGCTTGAGTGATAAGATCGATACGAGCAGATACCAAAAATCCATCAGCAATCAATTTATCTCTTAGTCCTTCCAAAACATCTACATTTTTTGCTTTAACTAAAGCTTTACGATAATAAGGTGGCTCTTTTGAAAAAAGATTTGAATAAACAATAGCAGTCGGTGTCATCGAATCATCAGAAATGATTCCTTGTAGTGGTGCAGGTAATGATGGAATTGTTTCATCGGTAGCACTTGTTTCATTTGGATAAGAAATTTTAATATTAAATGATTTTCCTAAAGTAGTCTGATCTGAAGGCAACCCAAGGGCAACCAAGGTTTGACTCGAGACAACAATACCCTGATCTACGCCAAGAGCTTTACCCACACTTGGCAATAATCCTGCTAATCTAAAATACGAAGGCTCAACAACTAAAGTATCAATCAAAAGACCCGAAGTACCAACAGAACTTATTTCTCCTGGAAAATCTGCCACAGGACTCACTTCTGCTACATCCGTATAGCTTTTTATATTATCAATGACTGGTTTTTTAATTGTGAAATTACTTTCAGTTGGATACGAAATTTCCATCGTTACCAATGAATCTTCCGTCGTCATTAATTTTCCAATCAAAATATATTGTAATCCATAGCCAAGAGAAACTAATAATAAAACAGTGGCAATACCAATAGACATACCCATAATAGTAAGAAAGGCTCTCTGAGGTTTCGTACGAAAAGTTCGCAATGAAAGTATTAATAATTCTTTATATTTTAATTGTTTATTCATTTTATTCTATTTTTCAACAATTACTTCTTTTTTATCAATTAAAATTCCTTCTAAAATAAGTTCTAATTTCTCAGCTAAAATTTGAGCGGCACGGAAAGACAAACCTGCACCAAATTTATTATTTGAAAGATCCAACAATTCAACCATTTTTTCTCTAGAAATAAAATTACGAATTCGATCAGAAATAATTTGATCAAGCACTGAAATTTGATTTGCAGCCAATTCACCAGTATACCCTTCAACTAACCATTTGCGAATATCTTGAACTTCATCAAAAATTGCCACTTCACTATTCTTTTCAATAAGAGTACAGATCTCAGCAACATTGTGTCTTTTGTTGATTACTTCTTCTAAATACGTTGTGACTCTCTCTGCCTTCTTTTTCCAAAGCCCAACACCACCTTCTTTAAAAGGTCTATTTACTAATTCGTGGAATTTTTTAGAATCAATTTTATCAGAAAATCTATCGTTCACGAAAGATTCAAAACGTCCTATCTCGTCTTGAGAATATCCTCGAAGTAAAAAATTAGATAATAAATGAGCTGAAATGTTTTCACCAGAAAGTTCTGCTTTTTTTTGACCACCTTCACTAATTGACGAAAGTTGTTTATTTAAATGACCTGAAAGAGATTCAGCCAGAGTGTTTGGAGTAATATGTTCTACTTCAGTCACTGTACCGTCTTTCATATGATAAATAGTTTTAACATCACGAAGACTCCAAGCTTCGTGT
>JBAXFW010000078.1:0-3698 GCA_037139635.1 bacterium
AATATGCTATAATAAAACTATGACACGAAATTCAGTCATAGTTTTTTTATTTATAGCAATTGGCTTTTCATATTTTTCTTTTTTTAAAGAAAGTGTCGTTTTGGCAGTTGATTGCTCAGTTGCTTCAGCAATAGTAACTCAAGCAGATAAGGATTCTTGTCAAGGTGAATTAAACCAAATAGAAGCGCAGTTGGCAGAATTACTTAAAAAACAAAATGAGCAATCAAAACAAAGCGGTACCCTGAAAGGTGACATTACATTACTTACTACTCAAATTAATGCCCTAAAGACTAAAATAAAAGCGAGAGGTTTAGTAATTGCTCAACTCAAAAATTCGATTAAACAAAAAGTATCAACCATAACTTCTCTATCAGAAAAAATTAAAAGAGAACATGAATCTTTAGCACAATTACTTCGAAATACAAATGAATTTGATAATGAAAATATTACTCATTTGATTTTGTCTGATGCAACTATTTCAGATTATTATAGTGATCTTGAGTCATATACTTCAATTAAACAAGCAGTAAAATCTTCTGTCGACACTATCAATGGAGTTAAAACTGAAACTGAAATTCAGAAGAAGGATTTGGAAGTAAAACAAGATGCAGAGACAGATGCACAAGTTGAACTTCAAAATGCTCAAAAAAAAGTAGCTCAATCAGAAGCGGACAAGAAACAACTTTTAGCTATTAGTAAACAAAAAGAAAGTGAATATCAAAAATTAGCTGCTGCTCAAAAAGTAAAAGCAGATAAAATTAGAGCAGCATTGTTTAATTTGCGAGATAGTAAAGCTATCCCATTCGAGACTGCCTTAGAGTATGCTAACCTTGCTTCGGCAAAAACAGGAGTTCGTCCAGCTTTTATTTTGGGAATTATTACTCAAGAGTCAAACCTAGGTACTGATTCAGGTTCATGTTATTTAACTGATTTTACAACAGGAGTAGGAGTATCTTCAAAAAGCGGAAAAGTTTTTAAAAATGTCATGAAGCCAAGTCGAGATGTTGTGCCATTTCAAACCATAACAGCAGCACTTGGACGTGATCCACTTAAAACTCTTGTTTCATGTCCAATAGGTGGAGTTGGTTATGGTGGAGCTATGGGGCCTGCGCAGTTTATCCCATCAACATGGCAAGGAATGGCAGATAGCGTAGCCTCTGCATTGGGTATTGCGCATCCTGACCCTTGGAATCCTAAAGATGCTATTATGGCTTCAGCTTTATTCTTAAGAGACTTAGGAGCGCGCAATGGTAGCTATACTTCTGAAATGAAAGCAGCTTGTAAATATTATGGCACTGGAGGATCTTCTTGTTCTTATGGTTTAAGTGTTGCTAAAAAAGCTACAACAATTCAAACCAACATAGATTTCCTTTTGAAAAATTAATTAATAAGTTTAATGAAAAATATTTCAACAAAAATAATTATAATAGTTTTTACCTTTTTTCTTGGAATCGGAAATGTTTTTGCTATTAATACAGCAAAAGTTATTCCCAAAAAAGATACAGCATACCAAGTCCCTATTTTGGTTTATCATTCTTTTGGGCCGACTCCAATAGCAAAAGAAAGTAAAAGCAAATTACACTATAGAGTTACTGCTACAAAATTTGAAGAGCAAATGAAATACTTATCGACAAATGGGTATCATCCAATTAGTTTTGCAAGTTACGTGGCAAATTTGAAAAATGAAAACAAGTTACCTGAAAAGTCAGTCGTGCTTGCTTTTGATGATGGTTGGAAAAGCCAATATCAGTATGCAATTCCGATTTTAGAAAAGTATAATTTTACTGCAACTTTTTTTATTATTACTAGCTATACGGACAATAACTATAAAGCGTACATGAGTTGGGATGATTTGAAAGATTTAGTAGCTCATGATTTTGACATAGAATCACATACTAAAAATCATCCAATTCTTACCAAAGTGACTGCCAAGCAATTAGCAATTGAATTAACTGAAAGTAAAAAAATCTTAGAAGAAAAATTGAAAATAAAAGTTACCACTTTGGCTTATCCTAACTATATGCAAAATAGTACCGTGCGTTCCGCTGTAAAATTAGCTGGGTATTTAGGTGCCAGAGCCGGCTGGGGTAGTTTTAATAACTCTAGTTTACATATTTATGAGCTAAAGTCTCAAGAAGTAGTAAATAACGGAAATCCATTTTTCTCGAAGAGGTTACCAGATTTGCCTTAATTTTAATTTTGTGATAAACTTTTAAAACAATGAAAAAAGATATACACCCAAAATACGATATAAAAGCAAAAGCTACTTGCGCATGTGGAGCAGTTTTTGAAGTTGGCTCAACAATGCCTGAAATTAAAATGGAAATCTGCAGTCAATGCCATCCATTTTATACTGGAAATGAAAAAATAATGGATACCGCTGGACGAGTAGAACGCTTCAACAAGCGCCGTGCTGCAGCACCAAAAGCAAAGAAATAAATAGCTAAAACCCTGATAAAGGATTTTTTGTGCCTTCGTCCTCTGACCTTCGAAATGATAGGAGTGGAACGTAAGACGAAGAATTTTTTATCAGGGTTTTCTAATAATTTATGAATTTAAATTTAGATGAATTAAAAAAGAATTATAATACAAGCTATTTAGCTGGTGTTTTAGAGCATTTAAATGAACAAGAAAAAGAAATTTTGGAAATGCTTGTAAAAGATAATTCTTTGAAAGAAATGGCTGATAGTGAATTGAAATCTATCGAAGAACAGAGAGCGAGTGCTGAAAAACAAATTGAAGATATCTTAAAAAAAAATATTGAAGAAGAGGAAATGGCCAATGAGGTTGTGCTTGAAGTTCGAGCAGGTGCAGGAGGAGATGAAGCTTCTCTTTTTGCTTGGGAACTTGCGCATATGTATGAAAGATTTTCGGAAATGCAAAAATGGCAATGGAAGACGAACTATGAATCTAAGAGTGATTTATCTGGTTACAAAGAAGCTAGTTTTGAAATAAAAGGCAAAGATGTATATAAAAAAATGCGTTATGAGACTGGGGTGCATCGAGTACAGAGAGTTCCAGCGACTGAAAAAAATGGACGAGTGCATACTTCGACTGCGTCTGTTGCAATTTTGCCTATTCGTAAAAAAGTAAATTTTGTTATCAATCCAGCTGATCTTGAAATGGAATATTCTCGTTCTGGCGGTAAGGGTGGGCAGAATGTGAACAAAGTTGAAACGGCTGTTCGTTTAATTCATAAGCCAACTGGTCTTGATGTACGCTCGACTAATGAGAGAAGTCAGCTTGCAAATCGTGAAAAAGCTTTGATGATTTTGACAGCAAAGATTCAACAACTTAAAGAAGAGGAAGAAGCTAAAATATATTCAGGAGAGAGAAAAAGTCAGATTGGAACAGGCGATAGGTCTGAAAAAATTCGTACTTATAATTTTTCACAAGATCGTATTACTGATCATCGTATCAAAAAGTCTTGGCATAATTTACCTAAAATTTTAGAAGGAGAAATGGGGGAGATCGTTGACGCGCTCCTTTCGGGTGAGACTGGTAATGAGGATGAAGATTAAAACTATGATAGTTTTAATTTTTTAATTATCCACAGCGTAATTTTGTCATTGCTTTTTAGTATTTTTTGTGCCATACTTAGGATTGTAGTTTCTTGAAGAGCTTTTTGTTTTATTGAGCGATGAAAGTATCTACGCATTATAAAGTAGTTTTTGCCCGATTTATTAAAACGGGAGAAG
>JBAXFW010000079.1:0-3659 GCA_037139635.1 bacterium
GAATGAAGATTATTATGATACAGATACGAACTTCAACCCTTTTAGTTTAAAATAATTATTTAAGTCCGTGAGCTGTACTTTCTTCGTAGCCAGCGGTTGTAATTTCAATAAAATCAACTTTACCGCGAAGTGATTCAATACTTTTTACACCATTGTATGTCATTCCAGAAGCAAGTCCCCCTAAAAGTTTAGTAATAATTTTTGAAATTGGACCCTTATATGGAATGAGCATTGATTCTCCTTCAGCATGAACTCCTTCTTCGACTTTTTTACCATCAAGCTTTAATTTTTTTATTGTAGCTGAGAAACTAGCCATGCCTCTGTACTCTTTGAAATATTGTCCACCTTTTTTTATTTTTTTACCAGGAGTTTCATCAGTCCCAGCAAAGAATGATCCACTCATTATAGTATCTGCACCTGCTCCAATGGCTTTTACGACGTCTCCAGGGTTTTTAAGACCTCCATCAGCACAAATAGGCACTCTGCCTTGAGTTGCTTCATATACGTCCATAATAGCAGTAATTTGAGGCACTCCGTTTCCTGTCATAATACGAGTCGTGCAAGCCGAGCCTGGCCCAATGCCTACTTTTATTGCATCGGCTTTTTTGCTGATAAAATATTCTGCGGCATCTTTTGTAGCTACATTTCCGACGATTACATCAATATGAGGGTATTTTTCTTTAATAAAATCTAAAGTTTTTCCAGTCCTTTTTGAATGACCATGTGCTACATCGAGAACTAAAATATTTACTCCAGCTTTATCTAATGCTTTGATTCTTTCTTCAAAATCTTTTACACCGATAGCTGCAGCACAAATTAATTTATGTTTTTTTACTTCTTTGACTTCTTTTGCTTGGTTTTCAATTGTTAAAAATCGATGGATCACTCCGAGACCACCAAGTCTACCCAATGCAATTGCGAGCTTACTTTCACAAACAGTGTCCATATTGGCAGCTAAGATTGGAATATCTATTTGATAATTTTTTGTAACTTTAGTTTGAAATTTTACTTCTCTACGAGAGGGAATTCTATTATATTTTGGAACAATTAAAACGTCATCAAACGAGTATCCTTTTCCAATAATTCTTGCCATATATTTTATATATTAATTTTTAATAGATTTACAACGTTTCCTAGTATATCACTTTTTGAAGCGTCAAACCATATAATTTCCTTATCTCTTTTGAACCAAGTCATTTGGCGTTTTGCATATTTAATAGTTTCCAAAATAACTTTTTCTTTAGTTGGATTATCATATTCAAAGCCAAATTCCATAAGTCTTTTTTGAGATATTCCTTCTTTTTTTAATTTTATAATTTCTTTTAATAATCCATTCTGAAACATTGCGGTCACTCTTTTATTTACTTTCTTTTTCAATATTTCGTCAGGCAAAAATAGTCCGATTTTTATAAATTCATACGGAGGCGTCGCCTCCGTAATATTCGGAACTTCACCTAAGGCTCTTGCTATTTCAATTGCACGAATAAGTCTGACTTTATTATTTATTTCATTTTTATTTTTTATATCATTTGCTCTTTTTTTATCTAATTTTAAAAGCATAGAAAAAAGTTTTGCAGAAGATTTTTTTTCTAAAAGTTTTCTCAGTTTAATATTTGGTGGTACTTCAGGAAAAATAGTTCCTTTTGTAATAGCATCAATATAAAAACCAGTACCACCACAGATTATTGGAGTTTTTCCTTTTTTAAATATCTCCGTCATGGCGTAGATTGTTTTTTGTTGATACTCAGTGACAGTGAATTTATTTTTTGGATTTACTACATCTAGTAAATGATGTGGAATTCCACGCATTTCTTTTTTAGTAATTTTACCAGTACCAATATCAAGCCCAATGTATACTTGTCTAGAATCAGCAGAAATTATTTCTCCGCCATTTTTTTTAGCTTGCCCTGAGCATAGCCGAAGGGCAAGCTTAACAGCTAGATCACTTTTTCCTGTCGCAGTTTGGCCTAATATTACGATTACTTTCTTTTTCATTATTTTAAAATCTTAATATCAGCGCCGATGGAGTTTAGGCGCTCGGCTATTTCTTCATAGCCTCTACTTATCATATATACATTACGCAGAATTGAGGTTCCTGGAGCTGCTAGCATTGAGATGAGTATTATCATCGAAGGGCGTAAAGCTGGCGGGCAGACGACTTGTGCAGGCTTTAGTGGCGTTCCGCCTTGGATGTAAACACGATGAGGGTCGGCGAGAGTAATGTCGGCTCCAAGTCTATTTAATTCTGTGAAATATATTGCTCTATTTTCATATACCCAATCATGAATCATAGTCTGTCCTTTTGCTCGTATAGCTATGGGCACAAAGAATGGAAGATTGTCTATGTTGATTCCAGGGTAAGGATTTGAGTGAATTTTGTCAGCCAAAGCTTTTAATTTACTTGGAAAAATTTCAATGTCAGCTAGTTTCGTTCGGTCATTATATGAATAATATCTTTTAAGTATTTTATATTTCAAATTCATTCTTTTTAACTTTTCAAGTTCGAGCGAAAGAAAATCGATAGGACATCTCGTTATTGTGAGCTTGGAATCTGTGACAATACAAGCAGAGATAAACATCATAGATTCTATCGGATCTTCACTATTCCAATACTCAATATTCTTATTAATTTCTTTTATTCCATGAACAGTTAAAGTAGAAGTTCCAATGCCATCTATCTTTACTCCCAATGCTTCTAAAAAGAAACAAATTTCTTGCACCATATAGTTTGCACTGGCAAAAGATATTGTTGTAATGCCTGGGATGAGAGCAGCAGCGGTCAAAGCATTCTCACAAGCAGTATCACCTGATTCGTACATTACGATTTTGGCTGGTTTAATTTTTTTACTACTTATCTCATAATTGTGCGCAGTAGTCTTGATTTTAATTCCATACTCTTCAAGTGCATATGTATGTCCTGCGATAGTGCGCTTACCTAGGTTGCATCCTTGTGCGTGAGGCAAAGCAAATGATTGTAGTGCGTGAATAAGTGGGCCGATAAACATTACAATTGAGCGAGTTTTGATAGCTGATTCTATATTTATCTTTTCAATATTAAATTTCTTTGGTGGAGTCACTATTACAGTATTTTGATCTTGCCACTTAACTTGCACGCCAATACTTTCCAATATTTCAATAACTCTATTTACTTCTTCAATGCGAGCGATGCCGTGGAGAGTCGTAATACCGCGATTAAGTAGGGAAGCACAAAGAAGCCCTACGGAGCCATTTTTTGAAAAGTTTGTTTTTATACTTCCATTTAATTTTTTACCACCTTTAACTTGGAAATCGATTGAATCATTAATACATACAAGCTTATGATTTAACACAATACTTATTTTTGATAAAATTTCTGTAGAAAAATTTTGTTCTCCCTTTTCCATGCGGACGACGGCTGATTGAGAAGTGCCGAGTTCTTTAGCAAATTCTTCTTGCGTCAAACCTCTCTGCTCCCTTAAATCTTTAATAAATTCGCCGATTTGTTTTTGTTGTGAGCTCATATATTTATATAAATATTAGATTAATAAATATATAATATATCATATATGATATATTGCAAGGACTCTTGTGGAAAACTAAAAGACCCAAATATAGGGTCTTTTTATGTGCCCGGGGAGAGAATCGAACTCTCATGATGTTGCCATCAATAGATTTTGAGT
>JBAXFW010000080.1:0-3509 GCA_037139635.1 bacterium
TTTTATTCCTACGGGTGTAATTGGTTTTATTTTATATAAAATCGTAAAGCATTTTCTTTTGGGTAATAATAAAATAGAAATAATTGCGCTTCTTGTCGGTGGTTTAATTATTTTGTATTTTGAATATAAGCAAAAGAAAAATCCACCATTAGTAGGTAGTGAAAAAGTAGAAGATCTTTCTGTGCGCCAACTGTTGACGCTAGGAGTAGTACAAGCTATCGCTGTCATTCCTGGAGTGTCTCGCTCGGGTGCTGTGATTGTCGGTGGTAGGATTATGAAAATACCTGCGAGTGTTATTACTGAATTTTCTTTTGTATTGGCGATACCTACGATGCTTGCAGCGACGGCATACGATATTTATAAATCAGGAGTAAATATTACGAGCGGAGAATGGGGAAGTATCGCACTTGGTTTTCTGGTTTCTTTTGTCGTTGCACTCTTGGTCGTGAAATGGTTAATAAATTATGTAAAAACTCACTCATTCTCTATTTTTGGTTGGTATCGAGTAATAGTCGGAATATTGCTACTTGTTTTATTTTTTGTTTAAATTGTAAAAAAGAAAAACCCCGAATTCGGGGTTTTTCTTTTGATTATTTTTATTTTATTTCAAAGCTTGCTTTGACGGTGACCATTATTTCTTTATTTATTTTAGAAGTATCATACATTCCGTAATCACTTACTTCTACTGAATTTGGAGCCATTACTTGTACTACACCACTCGATGCTGATTTAAGGGTACCTATTTTTTTACCACCAGCAATTGCTAATTGTTCTGCTCGAGCCTTAGCATCTCCCACTGCACTTGCCAATAATTCAACTCGGACTTCTGGTAATTTAGAGTAATAAAATTCTAGAGAATTTGTAGAGAATAAAACTCCCTTGTCTACTATTAGTGAATTAGTATTTTTTGATAAATCTGAAATTTTCTGTACATCTGCTGATTGAATTTCAATATTTTGAACTAGATTGTATTTTTTGTCAGTACTAGGATTTTGTTCATATACTTCATTCATCAAAACAGGGGAGACGTCGATCGATTCAGCTGGAATGCCATTTGTTGAGAGAAATGCTTGCACTTCTTTTAGATCAGTGTCTAATTTTGCATAACCATCCTTAACTGTTGATTGTCGAATTGAACGAGTAATGGAAGTATTCCATTTTACTTTATCAGAGACAACTGCTTTCTTTGCAGAGCCGGTAGTAGAGATATAATCCATTGAGCGGAGTTTATAAAAAGTCAAAGAGCCAATAGTGGCACTAATGACCAAAGAGAGACCTAATATCAAACCAAAAACGACGTAGTGTTTATTGTTATTTTCCATATTTTTTTAATTAATTAATAATTTTATAGTTTTTTGACTATTACTATTTAAGACGTATCAAATATGAATTAATTACATTTATTTCATATACAATATCTTTATCAAATAATACAAAATATTCATCTTTTAAGCAATACTTGCAAGAATGGTTTTCGCGGAGAAATAACGCATAAAATTACTGGATTAGAATGTATTTAAACTGATATAATGTATAAATGAAAATTATAGCTGTTAGTAGAAATGGAAATAAATACACTAAAGATAATGGTGGTTTTGGTCCTTCCAAAATAGACAAGGAAATATATTTCCAAACTGGAAAGAAAAATCCTAAATTGCTTTTTGTTCCAACGGCAGATTCTGATTCTGTAGAATATTATAAAATTGCAAAAAAACATTTTCAGAGAATTGGTTTTCAAGTAGATGTTCTTTATTTAATAAATAATAAATTATCTAAAAAACAAATTGAAGATAAAATTTTATCAGTAGACGTTGTCTATGTTGGTGGTGGAAATACATTAAAAATGCTGAATTTGTGGAGGAAAATCGGTGTTGATAAAATTTTGAGGAAAGCTTCTAAAAAAGGAATTATAATGTCGGGGATTAGTACAGGAGCAATATGTTGGTTTTTATATGGTAGTTCAGATTCGAAAAAATATTATAATCCAAAAGCAAAACTGATTAAGATAAAAGGTCTTAATTTTATTCCTGCGTTATTGTGTCCACATTATGATAGTGAAAAAGACCGAAGACCGAATTTAAAAAAAATAATGAAAAATACCAAAGGAGTTGCGATAGCGCTGGAAGAATGTTGTGCGATAGAAATTATAGATAAAACATATCGCATAATTAGTTCAAAAAATAAAGCCAATGTTTTTAAGGTTTATTGGAAAAATGGAAAATATTTTGAAAATATAGTACAAAAAAGCAGAGATTTTAGATCATTGTCTTTGTTGTTAAGCAAGTGATATAATTTACCTTAATATGACAAAAGAAGAACAAGCAAAAAAAATCGAAGAGATTTACCAAAGTGCAGTCAAAAAAATGAATGAACATGGGCAGAAAGCTTTATTGATTATTAAATCTATTATTAAAAAAAGAGAAGAGAGGCAAATTGAGATATTATCAAAAAAGTTAAAAGAATAATTCTATGAAAGAACAAATAACAACAAAAGAAAATACTCTTGGCACTATTAAAGAAACAGAAGAAAGGTTAAAGGGGATTGAAAATAAAAAACAAGGAATGAAAAACCCTGAAGGTAATCTTTCGAAAGAAACACAAGAAAAAATAAAAAATTTAGAACAAAGTTTGGAAAAATGGAGTCAAAATATTAATAGCGCAAAAGAAAAACTTGCTAAATTGCCGGCAGGAGAAAATGAAGAGGTAGAATTGACGGAAGTAGCTGAGCTAGTTTCTTTAATGTCAAAAGAATGCGAAGAAGCAGAAAGGGTGTTGTCTGATGCCGTATACGAAGAAATGTACTGGGATTCAGAGCAAAGTATGGGGAGAAGCGAAGAGAACAATCAAGAATATAAGAGTGAAGGTTATCAAAAATGGGTAAATAATTTTTTCGCGAAACAAAATGAAACACCTAAGGTGGATTCTGAAAAACAAGATATCGTGGAGCAAATTCCGGTAGACATTAAAGGTAACGAAGAGGAAGATATGGGACAATTAGACGAAAAATTTTTAGCAGAAGATTTTGACAAAATGGCTCCTGTTCGAATAAATGAACTTTTAAGAGAGATAGAAGATTATAATAAGAATGCTCCTCTTTTGGAAGAAAAAATAAAAAATCTAAATTCTTATAAATCTGAAACAAAACAGAAAGTAGAATATTTAAGGCGTGATATTTCTCGTCAAAAAGCTAGCGATTTGGAACAAGAAATGGCTAGCAAGGTAAACAAGACGAATGAAGAGATTAATTTATTAAAACACTTAGTCGCAGTTGGGAAAGAGGCAGTCTTAAATGGTGAGGCAACTTTATCAAGATATGAAAGAGCTTTAAAAAACAGACGTGGGGAAATTAATCTAAGCGACGAAGAGAAAAATAGAATTCAATCACAAATAGAAGAATTACATGAAAAAGTAAAAAACCTTCAATTAAATTAGCATAGAAATATTCACTTTTTAAGCAAATAATACTTTGGTTTTTTTGCTATTTTTTGGTATAATGGGTACAGCAGAAA
>JBAXFW010000081.1:0-3460 GCA_037139635.1 bacterium
AAGGTGGAGTTACTATTAAAACAAATTCGCAAGTTTCAGAAATTTTAAAAAATAAAAATAAAATCACTGGAGTAAAAGTTCAAGATAAGATATATACTGCAAATTCTTACATTATTGCCACTGGAGGAAATTCGCACCCAGAAACAGGATCGACGGGTGATGGTTTTTTATGGTTATCTCTATTAGGCCATAGTGTAAAAGCTCCGACGCCTACCGTTGTACCCTTAAAAGTAAAAGAAAATTGGGTAAAATCTTTATCTGGAATATCCCTTGAAAAAATGAAAATTACTTTTTATATTGATGACGTTAAAAAGTTTTCAAAAAATGGGAAATTACTTTTTACCCATTTTGGTTTATCAGGTCCGACAATATTAAATTGTGCTGAAAAAGTTGATGTTTTGCTTGATACTGGCGCACTAACAGCAAAGATAGACTTATATCCTGGAGTCGATGAGTCAATACTTGAAAGTAATATTATTAAATTGTTTGATGAAAATAAGAATAAAATGTTAAAAAATGTTTTAATAGATTTTTTACCTCACGGAATTACAATTGCATTCTTATCATTGATACAAGAAATTAATCCTGATACAAAAGTAAACAGTATAAAAAGAGAAGACCGCAAGAGGATTGTACATTTATTAAAATCACTACCAATGACGATAAGTGGACTCATGGGCATCGATAGAGCTGTGGTTGTCGATGGTGGTGTCGACTTAAGCGAGATAGATACTAAAACAATGAGGTCAAAATTATTTGAAAATTTATTTGTAACAGGGGACTTGCTTCATATCAATCGGCCTAGTGGCGGATATTCCTTGCAACTATGTTGGACGACTGGATATGTTGCAGGCAATAATGCTTAGTATTTTGTTATTTTTTTATATTAACTATATAATGTATTTATGATATACAATATTCATCCAATTTTTGTGCATTTTCCAATAGCATTATTATTTATTTATTCATTTATAAAAGTTTTACCGTTTGAAAAATATTTTCAAAAAGTTTCGTGGAAACATATTGAAATCTTACTTCTAACTATTGGAGTAACGGGAGCATTCATCGCAAGCTCAACCGGAGAGTCAGCAGAACATCAAATCACAGTTAATAGACAGCTTGTAGAAATGCATTCAACTTTTGCTAGCATTTCAATAATTCTTTTCTGTGCATTACTGTTGGGAGAACTTTTATCATTTATCACTATTTCTTTTGTTCCTACAAAATTAAACTTGCCTAAGTTTAATAATTTACTTATTTTTATTCAAAAAATATTAACAAATAAAATATTTTCTAAAATTATTGCTTTTTTGGGACTCATTGCTATTTCAGTCACAGGGCTCTTGGGAGGCATAATTGTATACGGAGTTTTAGCAGATCCTATAGCTGTGCCACTTCTTTCTTTACTTAAAATTACTCTTTAAGTAAATATGGGGATAAACCTATACAAAATTAAAACAGTATGTTATACTATATTCCGTGTTAAGACACAAGGAACAAAGTCGAAGTTTCAAGCAAATTTAATTTAAAATAATCACATGATGACAGGAACAATCAAAACTCTTACAGATAAAGGATTTGGATTCATTTCTCGCGAAGGCGAGGCAAAGGATCTTTTCTTTCACTCTAAGGAACTAGTTGGCGTTACATTTGACGAACTTAAAACAGGCGATACCGTCTCTTTTGAAGTTATTCAAAGTGAAAAAGGACCAGCAGCTACACAAGTATCACGCGTATAATAACGTTTGAAGAAAATGCCCTAAGTACGCTACTCTGGTGGAAAGGGGCATTTTTCTTTGAAAAATTCAATAATAAATTTATGGCAAAAGATGAAGTAATTTTAAGATTTGATAGAGTATCATTTGAATATGGAGTAAATAAACCAATCTTAGATGAGGTCTCTTTTCCCTTACGCACTGGCACCAAGACTACTATTATGGGACAAAATGGAGCTGGCAAAAGTACTATCTTTGGTTTAATAATGGGAACAATAAAGCCTGAGTCTGGAATAATTAATCGTGGACAAGGTCTATTGATAGCAACTGCGAAGCAAGTTATCCCGCGCGAAGATATGACATTGACTGTCAGAGAATTTTTTGAAAATTGTTTTGATAAAAAAATATATGATATCGATCCAAGAATTGATGAAGTGCTCGAAGTAGTAAATTTAAAAGGTCACACTAAGTTGCACGATAGAATTTTAAAAACCTTTTCGGGCGGGCAATTAGCTCGAATACTTTTAGCTTCAGCTTTAATTCAAGATCCAGATTTATTACTTTTAGATGAACCTACTAACAATCTTGATCGTGAAGGAATTCTTCACCTAACCGATTTTTTAATAAAATATAAAAAAACAGTAGTCGTTATTTCACACGATGCTGAATTTTTAAATGCATTTTCGGATGCTGTTTTGTATTTAGATATTTATACTAAAAAAGTGGAACAATATGTCGGAAACTATAAAAATGTTTTGCGAGAAATAACAGCTCGAGTAGAAAAAGAAAATATGAAGAATGCTCAATTGGCTAAAGAAATTCAAGCTAAAAAAGACCAAGCCAATGTATTTGCTCATAAAGGAGGGCAACTTCGTCTCGTAGCAAAGCGAATGCGTGAAAAGGCGGAAGAATTAGAAGACGACATGGTAGACGTACGGAAAGAAGACAAAACGATTCGTAATTTTACAATTCCTTGTCAAGAAGATATTAATGGGGACATAATTGTCATCACTTTTTTTTCCACGATGAATAGTAAAACTGGCAAATTATCTAAACGTAAAGCAAATATTAAATTAAGAAAAAATCAACATTTATTGTTGAGCGGTCCAAATGGAATAGGGAAAAGCACTTTATTGGAACAACTAGCCAATAATACTTCAGACGGAGCTCAAATTTTAGAAGGAATTCGAGTAGGTTATTATCGTCAAGATTTTTCTACTTTAAATTTTGATCATACTGTTTATGAATCACTTTCTAGTGCTATGCTCTCAGGTGGAGTTCCGTTAAATGAAGAACATATGCGTGCCACTGCAGCGAGCTTCTTAATAACTGGAGAATTGATTCGCACAAAAATTGGTAGCTTGTCTGAAGGGCAGAAAGGATTAGTTGCTTTTGCAAGACTGGTACTTGAACGTCCAGGATTGCTTATCTTAGACGAACCAACCAACCATATCAATTTTCGACATCTTCCAGTTATCGCTGAAGCAATTGATAAATACAAAGGCGCTTTGATTTTAGTTTCTCACGTTCCAGAATTCGTTCACAAGATACGAATTGACGAAACTCTTGATTTAGAAAAATAATTCAATACATAAATATGATATAATCTATTCATATTATGGAAAAAATAAAAAATATTGTTTTACCAAAAGATAATGGACCCCACGATTTTATTATTGAGTGGTGGTATTTTAATGGTCATGTTCATGATAAAAATGGTAAAGAATATAGTTTTATGGATTGTT
>JBAXFW010000082.1:0-3326 GCA_037139635.1 bacterium
GGGCGAATGCAATGCGGGATTTTAGGGTGAGGTTCGAGCCGAAGATTTTTTGGAGAGAAATTTTTTTGGAGGGGAGGTCGTCCACAAAAGATTAACACTTGACCCGCCCACCCGTTCGCGTGTTATTTTTTTGTCGATTTATAAAATCGTCAAACTCCCTAAGATTATCAACTAAAGCCAATTTTATTATCTTTCTTGAATTCCCACTCAAAAGTCTTTTTGAACTCATAAATATTTATAATGTCCTCTGGGTTTGGTTTATGTCCAAGCATTTCTTGTACGGGGTGTTCTCTATTTGGATTTTTTTCTAAATAATCAGAAAAACTAATAGATTCCTTGTGTGTTATTTTAATATAATTTTTATATTTAGAATCCTCGGGATGGGGAATACCAACTACATCTCTTACATTTAAAAAACTAAACTTTCCATCAATATCATGTAAGCAATAAAATCCTTCGTCTCCATGATTAAGTCTGTGCTGATAAAATTTTTCTAACCCTAAATCTTTGTCGTCATGAATCTTTCCAAATTTTTCGGCTGAAAATTTCTTTGGAAACTTGTTTACCCTCTTGAAATCTTTAAGGGATATAGATTTTTTTTCTCCAAGTTCTAAATACTCATAACTACCAGCAATGGGACCAGTTCTAAAATTATAATCAACAAATATGTGGGGGAACTTATGCGAATTATCACCTTTGTCATCTATTACTAACATTTCATCATATCTGATCAAACCATTTCTAAAGTACGTGGCCTGATTGTGACGTGGTAAATACTCCCAAAAATTTTCTATTTTACCACGGTCAATTTGTTGTTTATTTCTAACTTCTTGAGAATCGCTTTCTTTGTAAATAAGATTCACTACTTCTATGTAATCATATTCTTTCTTTTTAATATCAACATATGCAAAATTTTTGCGGAGGGCAACAATGAGGCCGCTGGGATGGTAATCAATCGCTTTATATTCGCGCCATCGGGGATGTTTCTCAAAATCCTTATAATCTGCTTTATATGGATATTTTGAATCTTTTGAATCTCGCAACAGAACTGATTTATAAAAATCTGTACCCTCTCCAAAAATTTTATATAGTTTATTTTTATTGATTACCACTTGTCGTATTTCTGTAGCTCTGGATCGTCGCTTACTTACAAGCGAAATGCCAAAAAATGCAAAAAGTATACGATCATTTTTGGGTAGATGAAGCATATCTTCTAGCTCGGCTTTGCCCCATAAATAAAATTCTGTTACTCCTTTTTTACGAAGTTCTTCACGAAAAACATCATATGAATCTTTGGAAAAATTTGCTGATGCGGCAAGTATGTATCCATATGGGGAATTTTTTGAATCAACATCAATGAGAATTTCTTTAACTCGTTTGGGTCCTAGTTCTTTTTCTCTTTTACCCTGAATCATCCATAAATTACCCGACATTGGATGAGCTTCTTCTTGTTCTTCATCTTCATCTCTAGATTGAGAAGGAGTTCCAACTTTCTCATAGGCTCGAACATCAAAACCACCATCATTTCCACTTCTTCCGGTTGCTTCAATCGATTGCCAATCTTTATAGTCATAAATAAGTTCACGCACTAAATCTTCAAAACGATGTGGGTCTAAATCCTCAAAGTGTATGGGTCCATATGTTCTTGTAATCTTTGGTTTAGGCATAATTTTATTTCATCAACTCCCCTGTCGATATTCCGATTGCTTTTGCAATTTTTGCAATTGAATCCAATGTCGGGTTCGTTTTTCCATTTTCAATATTGGTAATAAAACTACGACCAACTTTCAAAGTACGAGCAATTTTACCTTGAGATATCCCTTTGGCGGTTCTAATACGCTTTAGATTTTTACCGAGTTTTACTGAATCGCTTTTCATTTCCCCAGTATACACTCCGGTATATTGCAATACAATGGTATATTATAGTATACTATCTATATGAACTATTTTTTATATGCTCGAAAATCAACCGATGTTGAGGACAAACAAGTCCTCTCTATTGAAGCTCAGCTTGCCGAATTGCGAGAACTTGCCAAACGGGAAAATCTCCATATTACCGAAGAGTTTATTGAAAAACGATCCGCCAAAATTCCGGGCAGACCAATATTTAATGAAATGATTTCAAGGATTCAAAATGGCGAGGCACAAGGAATTGTTTGTTGGAAAATTGATCGCTTGTCCCGCAATCCGGTGGACAGCGGAAAAATTCAATGGCTTCTGCAACAAGGAATCATCGGGCATATCCAAACTCATGGACAAAGCCATTATCCCAATGATAATGTCTTAATGATGTCCGTCGAGCTTGGAATGGCGAATGAATATGTCCGACAATTAAGTGAAAACACCGCCCGCGGGCTGAGACAGAAAGCAAGAAATGGAGATTTCCCCGGACTGGCTCCGTTCGGTTATATAAATAATCCTGTTGTTAAAAAAATTGCGGTACATCATAAAAACGCCAAACTCGTGAAAAAAATATTTGAACTTTATGCGACAGGAAATGTTCGGCTTGAAAATCTCGCTGTGATTTTAGAAAAAGCTGGCGTATTTTCCAAAAATAACAATCAAGTGCATGCTTCACGAATATCAAATATTTTAAGTAATCCAATTTATTACGGACATTTTCGCCACGCCGGTGAAATATATGAAGGTAAACACGAACCTATAATTTCCAAAGAACTTTTTGATAAAGCAAACGCTGTCCTCGCTGGCAGAGGTCGCACCCCCGATAAGAAAACCGACCCAAGACCATTTTGTGGACTTATGTCCTGTGGTTCGTGTGGTATGGGAATTACCGGAGAGATAAGAATAAAACACCAAAAGAATGGGACGACTCATCGCTATGTTTATTATCATTGCTCGAAAAAGTCCAAAACACAAAAATGTTTTGAACCTTGTGTTAGAGAGGAAGAATTGAATCTTCAATTATCGAATCTGCTTACTGAATATGTTATGCCCAAAGACTGGGCAAAAGAATTATTTTCAATGTTAAATATTGAAGAAAACAAAGCCAGTCATTCTGCGTCGGAGGCGGTTTCTGAATTACGCGAGAAAGTTCAAGAACTTTCTCGCAACCTCGCCAGACTGACTGATGTCTATGTCGCCCAAGACATTGAGAGAGAAGAATATCTGGAACGTCGTCGTTCGCTTATGTCGGAAAAGAAATCCATTGAGGAACAAATCGCCCGACTTTTACGAACCCCTTCCGCATGGATTGAACCGACGCGGAAATGGATAAAAGATGCTTCAATACTGGATGAAATATCAAAAACTGACGACCTCCCCTCCAAAAAAATCTCCCTCCAAAAAATCTTCGGCTCGAACCTCAC
>JBAXFW010000083.1:0-3272 GCA_037139635.1 bacterium
GATTTATCGATAGCTACAGATAAACAAAAAAATTATTTAGCAGTGACTTTATCTATTGCACCACTTAATAATAATCTTATGGGCGATCCAGGTGAAATGGGTTTAGTAATCGTAGTTCGAGATGCGAATAAAGATCGTGAATTAGATAGGGTAAAGTCAGGATTTATTTCCATTGCATCACATCAACTTCGAGCACCACTTACATCTGTTCGTTGGAGTTCAGAAATACTTTTGTCAGAAAATTCTGAAACACTTAGTAAAAATCAAATTGATTTACTGAAGGAGATTAATGATGGTATTAAGCGTCTTTGTCGCATCATAAATATTTTGCTTGATATATCTCGCATAGAAAATGGTAAAATAGTGAGAGAAAAAAAACCGATAAACCTTACGACAATGACAGAAGAAGTTTTGAAAGAATTTTCACTTGTTATGGGTAAAAAGAATTTAGTTTTTTCTTCGCCTTCTCTACAAATAAATCCTGACTTAGTAAGGCTTGACCCAATTTTAATAAAACAAGTAATTTTCAATTTATTGGCAAATGCAGTTAGCTACTCAAATAACAATACTACGATAGAAGGACAATGGGCAGTAGATAAAGAAAAGAATGAAGTAATTTATTCTATTAAAGATAGTGGTATCGGTATCCCAATTGCTTCCCAAAGTAGAATTTTTTCTAAATTCTTTAGAGCAAATAATGCTATGTTGAAAGTGTCAGATGGAACTGGGCTTAGTCTTGCTTTTGTGAAGGATATTGTTCTTTCTTGGGGAGGACGTGTTTGGTTTGAGACAAAAGAAGGCGAAGGTTCCACTTTTTTCTTTACTATTCCAATCTTGGAAAATTAGTTTTTTTGATTATTCCTAAAATAATGTTAAAATAACAATATAGTGATGGAAAATTCTAAAAAAGTACTAATAGTTGAAGACGACATTCATGTTTCGAAAGTGTTTCAGGTTCAAGTAGAAAAAGCTGGTTTTGTCGCAATTGTATCCGAAGACGGGGAAGAGGCTCTTCGTGTGCTTGAGGCAGAAAAACCTGATTTAGTGATTCTTGATTTAATGATTCCCAAGAAAGACGGTTTTGAAGTCCTCGAAGAGGCTAGAAAAATGCCAGAATTTCAAAAGATTCCGATTGTAGTAATTTCTAACCTTGGACAAGACACAGACAAAGCAAGAGCATTGGGTCTCGGAGCTACGGAGTATTTAGTTAAAGTAGATTTTTCAATTCAAGAAATTATTAATAAAATAAAAGATTATTTAAAATAATCAATATTATTATGAATAAAAAAAATAAGATAATTATAGTAGAAGATGATGAGCATTTAGCAAAAATTTATAAACTTAAGTTTGAATCTGAGGGAATAAATTCAATAGTTATCAGCGATAGCGAAGAGGCTGTTGCGCGCATATTTTTGGAAAAACCAGATCTCGTTTTACTCGATCTAATTCTTCCCAAAAAAGATGGTTTTTGGGTATTAGAACAAGTCAGACAAAATAAAGAATTTATGAACACACCTATAATAGTTTTATCAAATATGTGGGAACAAAAAGATCGAGAACGAGCATTAGTCTTGGGGGCAAATGATTTTCTAGTCAAAAATGATGTTTCCATAGAAGAAGTTGCTGAAAGAGTCAGAAAAGCGTAAAATAATCTTATGATACTTAATTTTATATTTTTTCATTTAAATGCAATAGTTTTAGCTATTTGGGTATTTTTTCTAATTATAGTTGCAATTCGTTTTTTTAAAAAAAGTTGGGTTAAAAATATTTCTTTAAAAAAACTTGCAGTTATTGCAGTAGTCTTAAATATTACATACGGTGCTTTTATTACTTGGGCACAGTATTATGTGTGGGCGACAGGTAGTGCCTTTAGTAAATCTTTTATTAATTCACCTTTACCCAAAGAGGTACCATTGTCTTCTGTCTTAGAATGGACAAGGTCATTGTTTGAAAATAAATTGGGATACTTCTCATATTATGTTTTAGGGCGTTTTTGGCTTTATATATTTATCTTGTTTGCTATTTCTTTTATTTTATATTTTTTATTAAAAATTTGGAAGAAATACAGAGGTGGCTTTAGAGATGATGGACCTTTATTAATATTAATTTTAATGTTGATATCTGGTTGGCCTGGTATTCTTGTTTTTATTCCACTTGGTTTTATTGGTTCTGTCTTATATCTAATAATTTCTATTCTTATGGGAAGAAGGGTCGTAGAAATTGAGCCAGTTTTTATATTTGTCGCATTAATAGCACTTGTGTACGGAAGGCTAATCATTGGTTTATTCTAAGAAATAAGTTATCCACAGGACGCTTAAAATTAATTAGATGCCATTGTGTTATAATTGTTAGGTAATATTTATCTAATTATTATTATTATTATTATTATTATATGAATTTAAATTATATGAAGAAAAATAGAAGTAGTGGTTTTACGCTTTTGGAACTTTTGATTGTTATCGCCATCATTGCGATTCTTTCTGTCGCTCTTGTTATTGTTTTGAACCCAGCTGAAACCCTAAAGAAGGCTCGAGATTCTCAACGTATTTCAGATTTAAGTACACTAAAAACAGCAATTGGTCTTTACATGACAAATGTTTCCCCAGCATATTTAGGAGGAACAGGAGATAATAATTTTTGTAAAGCAACTGTTCTTACTGGTACAACAACAACTGCATGGTCAGGTACAGCACGAGTTTCTTATTCTTTACCAGGCGCTACTCTTACAGACACAACGGTTGACGGTGGAGCAGTAGCTGTTAGACAAATAGCGACAGCTGCTGGAGCTTCTGCAACAGATGGTACAGGATGGATTCCAGTAAATTTCAATAATATTACTGGAGGTTCTCCGATATCAAACATCCCTCTTGATCCGACAAATACCGTTACTTCAGGTTCTACTATTGTAAGTACAGACTTAGTATATCGTTATGGATGTGCAATAAGTCCTCTTTCGTATGAGGTTGATGCTCAATTAGAAAGTACTGCTTATACAGTAACTGATAATAAATTAGCATCTGATGGTGGAAATAGTACTGCTTATTATGAAACTGGCACTAATTTATCGATCCTAGGTACAACTACAACCGGCACACCTGTTAATAACACAGATTACTAATAAAAAATAAATAAAAAAACACCCCAGTGGGGTGTTTTTTTATTTATTTACTTTTATCTTTTGTTGCATATGATATAATAATGATATGCATATTAGCGAAGAAAAATTAAAATCAATTTTACTTGAGTCGGGTCTTGTGAGTGAAGAAGATTTT
>JBAXFW010000084.1:0-3225 GCA_037139635.1 bacterium
ATTCAAAATATTTTTCCCAATCTTCACTTCGAACAAAATATTCTATTTCCATTTGACTAAATTCTCGAACTCGAAAAACAAAATCACGAGGAGTTATTTCATTTCGAAAAGCTTTACCAATTTGAGCCATACCAAAAGGGAGCTTGGGATGATGTGCATCTACGGTATTTTTAAAATTAACAAACATTCCTTGTGCAGTTTCTGGTCTCAGGTATGATATTGCCGAAGAATCCTCTGAGGCTCCAACTCGCGTTTGGAACATCATATTAAATTTCTGAGCTTCATTTAATTTTCCACCACATTTTTCACATTTTTCTTTATCTATTATTTGATCCGTTCGAAAACGAGATTTACATTTTTCACACTCCACCATAGGATCTGCAAAGTTTTCTACGTGTCCTGCTTTTTGCCAAACTTCTTGACGCATCAAAATAGCAGCATCTATGCCATACATATCACGACGTGAATCTACAAATTTTTTCCACCAATAATTTATTATATTATTTCTAAGAGCAATACCGTAGTGTCCCCAATCATAAGTTCCAGCAAGGCCACCATATATCTCTGAACCTTGAAAAACAAAACCGCGACGCTTGCAAAGCGAAACTATTTTTTCCATAAGCTCATTAGTATTTTCTTTTTTATTTTTTTCTTGCATTGTATTCGTAATTCGTAATTCGTAATTTTTAATTATCTTACTCCACTACCTTTGCTTGAGTCCCCGTGAAAGCTGGGTCATCTTGAAGTAGTGTTGTGAGTGGTGGTTTATTTACTTTCACATCAACTTTAGCAAAATCATCATGCCCCGTCAAAGTTGTTTCATTTATAAGTACAGGAATTGTATCTATTTGTGAAAGAGAGGGGGTTAACCCAATCTGGAAACTTACATCCCTGTCTCCTCCAGTAATCCCTGTTCCTTTTGGTATTCCACCTACATTCCAAATTATTTCTCTAGTAGAAGAATTATAAATCAAATCCTCAGATGGTGGAGAAATCGGTCCAACAAATCTTACCCAGGAAGGCAATGTCGAACGTACTTGGGTGCCAGAAATATTATTAGCAGTATTTGAAAGTGACCAAACTACCGTATAAGTGGTTTCTTTCTCTACTTTTGGTGGCATAGCCCCGGTGTTAGTAAATGCACCCGAAGAGTGTAACGCCTTTGCCGATAAGCCAACATTAGAAATTACTCTTATTATTTTTGACTCAGAATTATCTAAACTCTGAGTTTGATTCCCCTCCATTGGTTGTTTCGCCGAAATTGAAACTTCGACATTGATAGTAGGGTCTGAAAGTAATCCTCCAACACTAGAAAAAAGAGAAAATGGTGACAATGAAAAATCTACTGATCCAGAATCACCTGGATTCACTTCAGAAAATCTATCTTGAGAATTTTTATCCCAAATAATTGTATCAATTGAAGAATTATAATATCCTGTCTGAGAATTTATAGTTTTACGATTCAGTGCATTACCTGAAATTTTTGCTCTGATTTCTAAATCGTTTACTTTTGTGTCTAAATTATTTACCCAATTTATGCTACCAAAAAGTGGAGTACTAGAATCTACGGCATATTCAGTTTGATATACTCCATTGATAACTACTTTTGCTTCAATGAATGGTTTTTTTATTAAAATCGTATGACCCAAAGAATTAAAGACAATTCCAATTAAAGATTTATCTGAGTCATTCTCAGACCCACTAAAAACATGGAAAGTTTTTTCTTCTCCATCAGACACATCAATCATTTTCCCAGTAACTTTTATATCTTTTTCTGCCCCAGGCGACAGATCACCTAAGCTCCAAATATTATTACCATATGAAGGTTCCGGAGTTGCTGTTTCAAACTGAAAACCTACAGGATAATCAAAACGAACTAATATTCTCGAAGCGGCCTTCGTCGCATTTAAGGTTGCTTTTACATTTAATGTCACTTCTTGATTTGGACTTGCCTCGACAGGAGCATCAATGGAGAGATCAATCGGAGCTGAACTAACAGTAACTTCATATAATTTATCTTTCACAAAAATTGCATTTGACCCAGCGACGCGATATTCCAAAGAAATTTTTATTGGCCTTACGCTTCCTTGTTCTCCAAAGAGCGTAACTTTAATATTATCATTTTTAATTCCTCCAGAAGGAATGCTTCCTAATGATTCACGTAAATGTTCTGTCTCACCAGTCAAATCACCAGAAGAACTCTTCGGATATTCCACCAACAAATCAGCAAGCTCTAAGGCTGCATTATTTTTATTGGTAATTTCAATTTGTAATGGCAACTCCTCTCCCCCCGCGGTGAACGTACTTCCGAGCACAGCAATATCAATATTGTTATTAGAAACAGTATTGCCACCAGCAAAAAACATATATGAAGCATAAGCGAGTGCTAATACAAAAAATATTATTGAGTACGTAAAAAATTTTTTAAACATGGACGTTTTTTTAAAAAAATTATTTTTAAAATCGAGAAAATTATTACTTTTTCTATCTCCCCAAGAATCTGGCACATCTCGATCATTCTTATAAATAAAACTGTTATGAAATTCATGCAAAGCTTCATAATTTTTATTATTAAGTTTTACTTTCATATCTTCGATTCGATTTAATTTTTCTCCTTCATCTTGCATAAAGGTATTATACCACACTTACAAATTCGTCTCATGAATGGCTTTGTTGATTTCTTGTAAAATTTTTGTCCGTCTTTGGCCTGCTTCAAAAATTAGACTATCTTCATATGGAGATTTAGTAATATTTTTTAGTGCTTCATTACTACCTAGATATCCTAAATTATTTAGAATTCTTAAAACGATAATTACTTCAATGTTTTGTGCTTCGTCATAAGTTTTTGCCTTTTCTAAAAAATGCAATCCTTCTATTAAATCAGCAAACAAAGTACTGTTCGGATATTCTCCAGTTAAAAGTCTTTTTAAAAGTCTTGAAATATTCGAAAAAATTTCAAATGAAACATGACCTTTCGCAATATCATCTAATTTGTTTGTCTTCGATGCACTAGTCAGACGCCAAAAATCTTTTCCTTGCACAAGATCAAGCTTTATATACGAAAAATCCTGCAAGACAAAACGCAGTTTAGAGGAAATCTTTCGGACTCCCTGAGCCGAGGCATTAATCATTCCCAAATCACGAGTAAATATAGCATAATATTTCCCCGCTTCCCCGTAATTTTTGCTACTCAATATTATTCCTTCTGTGTGATATATGTGGTGC
>JBAXFW010000085.1:0-3100 GCA_037139635.1 bacterium
GAAATAAAGTTAGCGCTAATCACATAGACAACTTGCCGGTTTAATAAAATAAAAAACCACTCTCTCGAGTGGTTTTTTATTTTTAAATTTACCCTTAATTCTCTTCTTTGTTTTTGGCATTTTCTTTTTGCGCTTCTTCTGCCATAACATCATCAATTGAACATACTCCAGAAACACAAGCGAATTCTTTAGCTCCAATAGTATTGTCCTCTTGTTCGTAATACATTAATTTTGAGAAATCAATATGTTTTATTTCTTTAACTCTCTTCTCATATTCCTCTTTTGAAATTTCTTCATAAGGAGCAAGTTGATATACGTGTTCAGATCGAGGTAAAAAAGAAAGCCCGCCGACAATGTCCCAGTTTTCATAAACAAAGTTTGCAACTTTAATCCATTCATCAGAACCGACATAAATAGTAACGGAAGGATTATGTTCAATATAATTTATTTTTAATTTCTTCCATTCTTCAAGTAAATCAATTGCAGAAACTTCATTTCGAGTAATTGCTCCTTCAGGCGCTTTAATTGGAAATTCTAATACTGCGACACTTGAGTTGGCAGTTGAGTATCCTACTTCAGCTTTTGATGGCACACCTTGATCTTTTATCAATTCAAATAACGGATCATTGGTGGCAATACGAACGCGACGAATAAAATATTTTGCATACCATGGATGCATTCCAGAACCAACATACAAAAGCTGTCCTGAGTTCCCGTGAGGCTTTACAGTTGTAATACAAGTAGATTGATTTATGCCAAACTTTTTAGCATATTCTTTATTTACTTTAATTGCCTCCAAACGAAGATCACTTAAAACTTCAGCCTCTCGAACAGTTTTATTATCATAATATCCAGTAATTGAAACTCCAAGCAATGCTTCAGCATCACAATTTTCTTTCCATTCTTTAGATAAATATCCAAAATGAGTAAGAGTTGCTTGGTAAGTACCCAAGATAGTAGAAAGACGAACCTTTCTCTTTAAATCAGCTACAGTATCTTTAGGACGCACTACGATAGAAGTAAGGTTACAAAATTGCTTTGAGCGTAAAGTTATTTCACCACAAGGATTTGATCCTGGAAGACCTACGATAACATTCTGGTCATCAATAACTCCAGCCTTTTTCCAATTATCAATTCTACGTTTTGGCAATTGAGTCATCAAACCTCCTCGGTTAAAAATTCCACGCTCCCCTGTACCAGATTTTATAAGCTCAATCCATTCATTTAAAAATTCTGAAGCAGAAGGCTTTTGATTATAAACAGCAGAATTATTTGCCATTGATCGTTGCCCATTGTCTATCCAGAATTGTCCTTGTTTACTCTTTCTCATTGACTCATCATCTATATCAGAAAGTGAGATAAGAGCACTTCGGCGAACTCCTCCCGCAACAACAATCAAACCAATTTGGCAAACGATGTCATGAAGATCTAAGTTAGTTAATCTTTTTCCTTGGCGAGCTAAAATTTTTATTTTAGTAAAATTAATTAAATCTATAAGTGGCTGAGGTCCTGAAGCTCTTCCGCCAGCAACTTTTAATCGCGCACCTGCTGGACGAACTTTTGAAAAATCAAAATCAATATCATATCCATCGCACCAAGTCTTACAAGCAAGAACAAAAGCATCTGCCCAACCTTCTTTACTATCACCAACTGTATGTGTAGCTAATTTTTTTCCTGTCTGTCTTCTTATTTGTGGAAACTTCTGAACAGTTTCTGCTTCTACAGAAAAACCTAAACCTGCTCCACACATAAGTATGTACATTATCTCCCCCAAGTCTTGCCACTCAGATGGAGCGACAAAAGAACAATTATATGCCCAAACATTTGTCTTGTCGCAAGCTTCCCCTGAAGACCAAAGCAATCTCATTGAAGGGCAAACATCTTGTTTTAAAATTCCCTCACGAACTTCGCTGAAGTCTTTTTCAGAAAGTTTCTTACCAAGATTTTCTTTCATATAAGCCATAAAACGATCTGTAGTTTCTATCCATGTCTCTCTTCTACCCAACTGATCTTGCCATTTTGAATAGGTTCGGTAAAAAATAAACTCTTCATATGAACCAACAAAATAAGAACTTGCTTCATCAAAGACTTTTTTATTTTCTGATGGAACGATTCCAACTTCTTTTCTCAATTCTGCTCTTTTGGAACGATAAAGAATATAAGATTTAGCGGTTAAATGAAATCCTAAGTCCATTAAATGTGCTTCAACTATGTCTTGTATCAATTCAACAGTAGGAATAAACTTAGAATCATTTTTTTCTTCTTTTATATGAGTTAATTTGTGAAAAACCTTATCAGCAATACTCTTAGCATCTTTTTCAGTACCCTCTTTCGTAATAAGAAAAGCTTTACTTACAGCGTCAACAATTTTTTCTAAATTAAAAGGAATAATTTCACCTTCACGATTCCTGATACTTTTAATTTTGACTGCTGTTTTCTTACTTAAATTATTACTTTTATTCATAACAATTATTTTACTCTTTTCTAGCACTTAAACAAGAAAATACTCGAAAGAAAACAACTTAAAAGTCTTGTAAAATGACTCTCCAAAATCAGCTTAATTTAGAACGTTTTTTAGTCTAAAAATTCAACAAAATCTCCGACTTTTAAATTATTCTTTTCAGAAAAACCAGCCGAAATCTCTAAAACGTACCTACTATCCACATCAGGACCAAATGACTCTGGATAAGAAGAAGGTTGTGCATTATTTTTTATATAAATTACTTTAAAATCATCTCCAATCCATACCATATCAATTGGAAAATTCATTTCCTTCATCCAAAAATAATTTTTGTCAGGTTTCGAAAAAATAAAAAGCATTCCTTCGTCACTTAATAGACTATTTCTACCCGAAAGTCCCTTTCCTTGGTCTTTTATATCCAACGCAAGGTCAACTTTCACTATAGCCCCCGCAATTTTTACATATTTAACATTATTTGTAGAAATATTTTTTTCTGGCTCATTTGCATTACTCAAAAATAATCCCAAAACTATGGAAAATAAAATTACAACTATAAAACTAGAGTATTTTTTAAAGTTTTTCATACACTACTATATTAAATTTACTGGTTTTTCCTTTTTATATCCTTCAATATTATCT
>JBAXFW010000086.1:0-3077 GCA_037139635.1 bacterium
GTATAAAATATATGGATTCCAATTCCAGAAAAAATTACCAATTAAAAATATAATAATAATTATTAAAACGTAAAGAGGAAAAAAATATGGTGCAAGCGAAACTAAAAAATTTGATTTTGTTATGTTTACATGTCCACCACCTGAAGTTACTTTAATTTTTTTTAATTTTCCACCAAAAGAAAATGACCATAGAGCGTGAGTCAATTCATGGCCCAAGACATAGAGCCATTTTGGGCTTGGTAAAAATATGAAAATTATTATCCAGATTACTGCACCAGATAAGGTTGCAAGCCATATTGTTTCCGCTTTACCACTTAAGATGATTACTTGCCACAGAGCCATAACTGATCCGACACAAAAGGGTAGAAGAAAAAGAGAAAAAATAATTTTGAAAAGTTTTGCAAAAAATTTCACGAAATAATTATAACATTTTTTTACAACAAAAAATGTTAAGATGTAATATATGAATAAAAAAATGCCAATTTTATTTGTCGGACATGGCAGTCCTATGAATGCAATAGAGGATAATGTTTTTACTCAAAATTTTAAACTTATAGCAGATGGAGTTGAAAAACCAAAAGCTATTATTTGTATTTCTGCTCATTGGGTGACAGAAGGAACGAAAATAACGGCTATGGAAAATCCAAAAACGATACATGATTTTTATGGTTTTCCACGCGAGTTATACGATATTGAATATAATGCAAAGGGAGATGTAGAGCTTGCAAAAGAGATACAGAGATTGTTGGGAGCATCACTTGATCTTGAGTGGGGACTTGATCATGGAGCATGGTCTATTTTGCGACATATGTATCCAAAAGCTGATATACCTGTCGTACAAATCAGTATTGATTACCGTAGAGATTCTAGTTATCACTATCATTTTGCAAAAAAACTTTCTGCTCTTCGTGAAAAAGGGGTGCTTATTATTGGTAGCGGAAATATTGTACACAATTTAGGTATGATAGATTTTGAAAATATTGAGACATATAATTTTGGATTTGATTGGGCAGAAAGAGTTCAGAAAATAGTGAATGAAAAAATTATAAATGGAGATTTTGAATCTTTTCTAGATTATAAAAAACTTGGGCAAGATTTTGCTTTAGCTATTCCTACTCCAGAACATTTTTTACCTTTAATTTATATTTTAGGCTTAAAAGAAAAAAACGAAAAAATTAAAATTTGGAATGATATCCTTGTCGGTGGGTCGCTTAGTATGACTTCAGTAAAAATTGGTTGATTATTTTAGGAAAAGGGGTCAGGTACCTTTATTTGTATGCTTCGCATTCTAGAATAATGTGAGTCACAATAATTTGCTTAACGTCTTAAGCAAATTTTCCAGCCCCGGACTCAGCTTTTTTTCTACTGAAAAAATACGCTTCCGTCTTCACAAAGCACAAAAAAAGAGCACAGCAGTGTGCTCTTTTTCATATAAGTACTTTGTGACCCTACCGGACTTCTTTCTCTACGAGAACAGTATACCTTTTCGATTAGTTCGAAATAAATTTCTCACTAATAACGAAAAGCTTTTCGCTTCCCGTCGAAAAACAAGCAGTTGTTTTTCTTAGGGTCACGCAATAAAAAAGGCTCACTTTCGTGAGCTTTTTTTCTACGCGTGACCCTACCGGGAATCGAACCCGGATTACCGGCTTGAAAAGCCGATGTCCTAACCGTTAGACGATAGGGCCAAATATTAACTTTTATAAAACAACGATTGCTTACTACTTAGGCTTTTCGAAAAGCCGATGTCCGCTTATGTCTAATTTGGTTAGACAATAGGGCTATTTGAAAACTTTATTATCATAACATTTTTTGAAAAAATCGCAAAAGGTGATAGATTTATAGTGTATGGAGACGTGGCTATGAAATATGAACTGCTTCATATTTCATCTGATTTTGCCGAAAGACAAAAATGACCAATGTTTTAACTAGGTCATAGGGAAGGGTCCGAGAGGACACGAAGCAAGTCGACGAGTGAAGCGAGGAGACGTGGCTGAGTGGATAAAACATAAACTGCTTTATGTTTTATCCGTAGCATAGCGAAGGAGGACAACCAACTCAGACATGGTCCCGAAGGGCGACAATTTTATATTGGAGACGTGGCTGAGTGGTTGAAGGCACCGGTTTCGAAAACCGGCATTGGGGAAACCTAATCGTGAGTTCAAATCTCACCGTCTCCGCCTTTGTCACGCTGAAGCGTGACTTCGGCGTGATTCAATCCGCAGAAGTTATGCGAAAGCGGAATTTGGTTCGCAGTAGCGAACCTTCGGCGTGACAAAGTCCGCTAAGGGTTTGCGAAGGCGACATTGGTTAATATATACTTTACATATGCATTATGTATATAGTTTAAAATGTAAAGATGGTTTTTATGTTGGTTGCACTGATAATCTAAGAGAAAGATTAGGTAGGCATCAAAAAGGCAATGTTCCTGCAACAGCAAACAGGCTTCCATTAAAATTGGATTTTTATTTGGCCATTGAAGATAAAAATAAAGCTTTCAATTTAGAAAAATATTTTAAATCTGGTTCAGGAAGAGCATTCATTAATAAACATTTAACCTAGATTCCCTCAAGGAATCAAATTTGGTCATCTCTATAACTCATATGGCTAATCTAGCAATTTTTGACGAAAAAAGTTTATTCGTGGGAAAATCTCACCGTCTCCGTAACAAATAATTTTCTAGATAAACAATAAATAATAATATTATTATTCTTTCCATGCTATACTTCACCCGTAAACCTAAATCATATATATGACAAATCTCAAACTATATAAGGACCAATCTCAAGGCTTCACCCTCCTTGAGCTTTTAATTGTAGTAGCCATCATAGGTGTTCTCTCAGTAGCACTAGTAATGATCTTAAACCCAGGTGAGATGTTAAAGAAATCAAGAGATGCTCAAAGAATCTCTGATCTTACTGCACTTAAGAAAGCAGTAGAGATATACAAGACAAACATACCTAATGCTAAATTAGCAGGAGTTGATAATGTAGGTTGTAAAGGTACAACAATATCTACAGTATGGCAGCCAGCTACTGATCACATATATTACAGTCTTCCAACAGAAACAGGAACAA
>JBAXFW010000087.1:0-3074 GCA_037139635.1 bacterium
ATGGAGTACCTGTCGTTAATTTACTTAAAGAAAAAATTGATAAAAATACATTAGAACTTCTTCCTGAAGTTTATGCCAAAGCAAAAAATGCTATACTTTTTTCCTACGACAAACAAAATGGAATTGTAAAATTAGCAATGATTGATCCATATGATTATGACACTATCGAATATATTCGCGCTAAATTTAATGCTTGGGTAGAGCCATATTTGATAACTAATTCTAGCTTGCATTATGGCTTCAAGCAATATAAACAAAAAATGAATGTGGGTTTTGAACAAGTAATTTCTGATAACGTAGAACAATCCCTTACTCTTGCAAAAGAAAAAGATCTTTCAAAAACAGCAGCGGCTGTTCCTATCGTGACAATTTTGGATAATATAATGGAACAAGCTATTACCTTAAACTCATCAGACATCCATTTTGAACCATTAGAGCATGAGCTTTTGGTGCGTTTTCGAGTAGATGGAATTATGTCTGAAGTTTTAAGTTTGCCAGTAGATATTGCTCCTATTCTCGTCGCTCGTGTAAAGATTTTGGCTAGTCTTCAAATAGATGAACATCGTATTCCTCAAGACGGACGTTTTCGTTTTGAAATGCAAGACAATTCAAATATCGATGTGCGTGTAAATATCATGCCAATATTCCATGGTGAAAAAGTTGAAATGCGATTATTGAAAAATTCTGCCCGACCACTTACTTTGAAAGATTTAGGATTTTCAGATGAAGCCGGAATAATTTTAGCAGAAGAAATAAAAAAACCACACGGCATGATACTTGTCACAGGGCCTACGGGGCACGGAAAGACTACGACTCTTTATGCGATTTTACATATTTTAAATACTCCGCTTGTAAACATCACAACCATTGAAGATCCTATTGAGTACGAATTTCCAAGAGTAAATCAAACGCAAGTAAATATAAAAACTGGAATTACTTTTGCCAATGGATTAAGAGCGCTCTTGCGTCAGAATCCAGATATTATTATGATCGGAGAAATACGAGACGATGAAACGGTTGAAATTGCGATTCAAGCAGCTCTTACTGGGCACTTGGTGTTATCTTCTCTCCATACAAATGATGCTCCTTCAGCAGTTCCACGTTTAGTAGATATGAAAGCACCACTATTTTTACTTTCTTCAACAATCAACTTAGTTATTGCTCAACGTCTCGTTCGTAAAATATGTACTTCATGCATTGAGTCTTATGAACCATCAGCTGAGACAATTACTTTCATAAAAGGGCAGATTGAGCTTTCTGGAAATACTATTGTTGATATTCCGAATAGAATATACAGAGGCCATGGTTGTAATGTTTGTGAAAATTCTGGTTTCTTGGGGCAAATAGGAATATTTGAGGTTTTTGTTGTGAGTGAAGATATTCGCAAATTAATTGTTTCAGGTGCAGATGTATCAGATTTGAGAAAAAAAGCCATTGCTGATGGCATGATTACAATGTTTCGAGATGGTTTAAATAAAGTCGAAAAAGGTATTACAACTATAGAAGAAATTATGCGTGTGGTTAATGAATAAAATTTTATGGCAACATATACATACGAAGCTTACGATAAAGATAATAAAATAGTGCATGGAGAATACGATGCCTCTTCTCAAAAAGAGGTGATGGATTATTTGACTAGTCGTATTTTGACTCCTGTCTCAATTGCTCCAGTTAGTGCAATTGGTAAAAAGGGAGGAGCTCTCTCGACTGAATTGTTTGAACATTTAAGTTCTGTAGATATTGTTTTTTTTGTGCGAAACCTTGCGACTACCACCAAAGCCGGATTGTCTATCGTAGAGTCACTTGATATTTTAATAAAAGATACAAATAAAAAATTAGTTAAAAAGATTTTAGAAGGCGTTCAATCCATGGTAAAAAATGGACAATCACTTTCTACGTCCTTTGAGAGATATAAAGATTTATTTCCACCTATTTTTATTGGAATGATAAAAGCAGGGGAAGTGTCAGGACAATTAGAAAAAACATTATCAGAACTTGCTCGATTTTTATCAAAAGAGTATTCCCTTAAGAGTAAAGTTAAATCAGCTCTTACTTATCCAATAATTCTTCTCGTCGCTTCTCTTGTGGTTGTGACCTTGATGTTGATCTTTGTTTTACCAAAACTAACGCAATCATTTGCTTCAAGTGGCGTAGCCTTACCTCTGATCACTAGAATATTCCTTTTTATTTCGAATGTTCTTACTTGGAGTTTTATTTTAGATGGAATAGTACTTGCCGGATTAGTTTATTTTATTGTTTATTTTAGTCGAACAAAAGTAGGTAAGAAATTCTTTTTTGTTCTAATTTCTCATACACCAGTAGCAAGTGATTTGGTAAAAAAAATAGCTTTAGTTCACTTTGCTCGTACCTTCGGAAACTTAATTGGTAGCGGACTTTCAGCGGTTGAATCTCTAACAATTTCAGCTCAATCAATAAATAACCATATTTACACAGAAGCAATTAATAAAGTGATTGAAGATATAAAAAATGGTATTCCAATATCTGAATCATTGGCTAAATTCCCAAAACTTTTCCCTAGTCTTTTAATTAGTCTTATAACTGTCGGTGAACGTACTGGATCACTCGAAGAGATATTGATTACTTTTTCAGATTTTTATGAAGAAGAGGTAGATAATACTTTGAAACAATTGACTGCAGTGCTTGAACCAGTATTATTACTTATCATGGGATTGATGATTGGATCTATTGCATTGTCTATAATTTTACCTATCTATCAACTAACAGGTCACTTTGTTTAAAGTTATTTTTGGTAAAAAATATATGTTAGAAAAAAAATGGATAAAAAATATTTTTGATTTTTCAAAAGGTTTTACTTTGATTGAACTACTAATTGTAGTTTCAGTTTTAGTAATTATTTCTTCTATTGGTGTTGGATCGTATATGAATTATAATAAAAGCGTACAAATAAATTCCGTTGTTCAAACTGTCGTTTTTGATTTGAAGCAAGCTCAATCAAAAGCGATGAATGGTGAAGGGGGATACAAGTGGGGAATACATTTTGTAAATAGTGCTACAGATTATTATGAAATTTTTTCAACTCCAACAGATTATAC
>JBAXFW010000088.1:0-3065 GCA_037139635.1 bacterium
ATATGTTACCTTGGCCTTCGGGACTCTTTATAATCGTTTTTACGCTTATCTTAAGGTAAGAAAGGATGATTACTACCACGATACCTAGAATTAAAATACCTAAGATACTAATTCCTTTATTTTGATTTATTTTTTTATTCATTTTTAAATTTTAATTATTAAAATTAAATCAGAATTTATCCGAAAACATTATGAAAAGCAGTTCCAATATAATTTACGACGCTACTAATGCTAACGTGAAAATAACTTAGAATTAAAACTACAACTATTATTAAAATAATTATTCTCAAGAAACCACTTTGTTGATTTTTCATATATTTATTATAACAAATTAAAATTTTAATTTCCAATATTATACAATTCTTTTACTTAGTTGGCAAGTAAATCATCGGATCAAGATAAGCAGCCGTCGCAGCTATAGGCTGAGTGAGAGTTTTACCAACACATGCTTTGGATGGCAAAGATTTTACATCAACTGCATCTTTTGGATAAACTGAAACATGCAAGTGGGGACCAGTAGAGTATCCAGTGTTACCAGAATATCCGACCACCTCTCCCCTTTTTACTCTTTGTCCACTTGAGACTGAAATAAGAGAAAGGTGTCCGTATGTACTTGCAAGACCATTGTCATATTTAATTAAAATAAATTTTCCGAAAGAAGCTCCAGCACAAGTAAGATCTGTATTACCACTACCCGAAATAACTCCATCAGCCATTGCCATCACTTGTGTACCAACTGAAGCTCTAAAATCAACTCCTGCATGAAATGCACCCCACCTGGTACCAAATGGTGAAGTTATATAAATATAACTAAGAGGCCAAGACAATACTCCTTTGCCAGGCAAGGTAGATTGATTAATATTAAATTTCAATTGAGATTCATAGCTTGCAACTTCTTTTTCCAATGCATCCTTTTTAGCTAGTCGATCTTTTAACAATTTTTGATAATTTGCTTCACTATTTTTTGTTAGATTTAATAACTTCTTTTTCTCATCAGTATTATTTACAATAATTTTCTTTTGATCAGCTAATTCTTTATTGAGACTTAACAATTCATTTTTAGCACTAACTGTTGTTTTCCGAGTATCTTCTAATTGGCCTTTGACTTGTTTTAAATTAATAATTCTTCCTCTAATATCTTCTCGCAAGGAAACCATATTGTCTATATCATTCCATACGGAGGTAAATGATTCATTGGACAATATTGTACCAACACTATTTTCTAACTCATACTCATTTGTACTTTTAATACCAGCAATAATTGTTTTTTTATCATTTGATATTAAGCCTTCCTTGTCCACAATTTGTGAACTCAAACCTTTAATTGTAAAATTTGTTTTTTCAATTTTCTTTTGAGTAACTAAAATATCCGCTTCAAGTTTTTTTCTAGTTAAGTCTAATTCTTTGATAGATCCACTTAAAGAACTTTTTTGTTTTCCGATATTATCAAGCTGACTTTGATATTGTGCTATTTCAGCTTCCAACTTAGTGATATCGCTATTATTTTGATTAATTTTGGAAGTTATATCACTAGCTACTTCTGCGCGCAAAAAAACCATAGGTGTTAATACTAAACAACCTATAAAAATATAGCTAAATAGCTTTTTGTAATCGTAGTATAGTCTCATTTTTTCCTAAAATTTCTGCAATTGTAAATGGATCTGGTGATTTATCAAGACCTGATAAAGCAAAACGAACTGGGTGTAATAGTTCACCACGATTTTCTAGTTTATCTGCTATTTGCATTAATGTAACTTTAATATTTTCTAAACTAAATTCTTTTTCATCTAATTTTTGCAATGAAATAATTGCTTCCTTTAAATTTGAAGAAATTTTATCCGGACTAGTATTTTTATATATTAATTTTTCTTTCGTATAGTCAGGGGACTTAAAAAAGAAGTCCAACTCCCCTCTTTCTAGCATTTCTTTTATATCTCCAAATTTTGAAATTCTATCGACGATTGTCGGAATAAGTTTTTCAATTTTTAATTCTTCAGGTAAATATTCAAATATTTTATTTTTTAGTTCATCTTGCGGCAACTTTTTTATATATTCTTTATTAAACCAATCAAGCTTATCATCATTCCACTGCGCTCCTGAGTGTCCAATGCGAGAAATATCAAAAATATTTATTAATTCTTCTTTACTGTAAATTTCTTTTTCTCCACCTGGGTTCCAACCCAAAAATGCCAAAAAATTCATCATGGCTTCTGGTAAATATCCTTCTTTGCCATAATCAAGTACATCTTTTGCTCCATCTCTTTTGCCTAATTTTTTATTACCATCCTTACCCATAATTGGAGGAAGTGTAGCAAAAAGTGGTCGTTCTATTCCTAAACCATCATAGAGAGATAAATATTTTGGAACAGAAGAAATAAATTCTTGTCCTCGCATCACATGTGTAACTTTCATTTCTAAGTCATCAATCACATGCGCAAAATTATAAGTTGGGTATCCATCTGTTTTTATTAAAATAAAATCGTCTAGTGCTTCAGGCCCAGCAGAAAGATCACCATAAACTAAATCATCCCAATGATAACTTTTTATTTCAGGAACTTTAAAACGAAGGGCTTTTGTACCATCCCAAACATCAAAAGTTTCGGGACGATATTCACGATATAGAAATGCTCTTTTTTCTAGTTCTGCTTTTTCTCGAAATCCATCTAACTCATCTTGAGTATATGGATCTGGGTACGCAAGTCCTTTGTCAATTAAAATTTGAGCATATTTTTTATATGATTCTAATCTTTCTGATTGTTTATAAGGAGCATTCGGGCCACCAATATCAGGTCCTTCATCCCAATCAAGACCCATCCATTTAAGAGCTTTCATTATATGCTCAATCGATCCTTCAACTTCTCTTGCTTTGTCTGTATCTTCAATTCGTAAAATAAAAGTACCATTATTCCTCTTTGCCCATAAGTACGCATATAAAGCAGTGCGCAAATTACCAACATGAATAAATCCTGTTGGTGAAGGTGCAAATCTTGTAACAACTTTTTTATTATCCATTTTTGTATTTTAGCATTTTAAATGTATTATTTCCAATAATACTTTGCTAAAAG
>JBAXFW010000089.1:0-3023 GCA_037139635.1 bacterium
ATCATTCAAATATGCGTTTGAATGAATTAGCAAAGTTAATGAGGACAGCGGGGGACGAAAGTAGGCTTAAAATCCTATGTGTAATTTTTAATGAGAAAAATATTTGTGTTTCAGAAATTGCCATGAACCTTAATTTGAGTGTTGCAATCGTGTCTCACCATTTGCAAGTCATGTCGAAAGAAGGTTTAGTAGTGCCAGTTCGTGCAGGAAAAAAAATTTGTTACGAATTACCAAAGGAACCGTTTATTAATGATTTAAAAAAATTTATTTGTAAATATAAGTAATGTCGAAATTATTAGTTTGTTAATTAAATTAAAAATATGAAAGAACATAAAGTTATCGTGTACTCAACTACAACTTGTCCGTATTGTGTTTATGCAAAAAAATATTTAAAAGAAAAAGGAGTTGCCTTTGAAGATAAAAATGTAGGTATCGATAGGGCTGCAGGACAAGAAATGGTCCAAAAAAGTGGGCAGATGGGTGTGCCTGTAATAGATATTGATGGTGAAATAATTGTTGGATTTCAACCAAATGTATTTGATGAATTATTAAATATATAATAATATGATTTTAATTGATGTGCGAACAAAAGAAGAATACGATGCAGGGCACATAGATGGAGCTATATTGTTTGATATTATGGATATAATGCAAGGTTTATACCCAAATTATCCAAAAGATGCCGAAATATCACTTTATTGTGAATCTGGGAATAGATCAATGATGGCAAAAATAATGCTCGAAAAAGCAGGATTTACAAAAATCACAGACGCGGGCAGTATCGATAATTTGAGAGAATAATAAAATCTTCTTATAAAAAGCGTTGTTTTTTTGTTGTTTTTAGTGTATTTTATAGAGGTGTAAGTTTATTGGGAGATCGTCTAACGGTAGGACAGAGGCCTTTGAAGCCTTTAATCTAGGTTCGATTCCTAGTCTCCCAGCTTTGTGTGGAAATTAGCAGATTTTGGTACTTTTGCGATAGCAGAATACGGACTTTTAAGTTGATAATCAAGGATATTTTTATCTTTCATGGAAAGGTTCCAAAGTACCTCATGAGCGATATTTTGTTTTCTATCAGGTGGAAGTGTTAAAAACTCTTTCGCCCATATAACACAATCTAAAAATAGCTTTTTAGTAGGTTCCAAAGTAGAAACAGCTGTTTGTATTTTGTATTCAGTTTCAGAAATTTGTTTTTGTAAAATTAACTTTTGATTTTCAAATAAAGTACTTTTTGTTTCGTATGATTCTTTAGAAATTGAGCTGTCTAAAAATAAGTCAAGAAGTTTGTTTTTACGCTCGGTAATAGTAATTAATTCTTGTTTTAAATTTTCTAAATTCCCATTAAGGTATTCTGATTCTTTAGTAATGTCCTCTTTGGAAGCTAAATACAAAAGTTCAATTTCTTCTTCGTCCCAAGCTACTTTATCAAGAATAGGAAGAAGCTGTTTATATAAATCATTTTCTCTTAAATACTCTTTTTTAGAAGTACAAATTCCTTTTCCGTTAGTGCAGTAATAATAATCATGCCCCTTTTTTCTACTAGCAGTATACAAGCAACCACATAGACTACATTTAGCTAATCCTCTAATCGGAAACATTAAAGTTTTCTTTCTAGGGTGTAAGCGTTCTTGCATTACTTCTTGAGCAGAATCATAAAGTGCTTTTGAAATAAGCGGTGTGTGATTTCCGTTATATAATTTTCCGCCAGTTTTCATTAAGCCGTAATAAAAAGAATCTGAAAGAATTCTTTGAATTGCTGATTTTGGTACTTTACAATTTCCACAACTTCTTAATCCCTCATTAAATAAAATTTCTGAAATATCTTTGTGTCCATATTTTCCAGTTATGTAAAGTTCAAAGGCACGAACAATATATTTACTACGAATTGAGTCAGTAATAATTTTGTGAGTGATTTTGTCATTCAAATATCCGAGCGGTGCTTTATTTAACCAATCGCCTTTTTCTAATTTAGTGCGAAGACCACGTTTTACATTTGTACTTAAATCACGAATGTATTGATTAGCCATTCCAAAGTGCATAGCAATCATGAGAACATTATCAGTTGGTAAATGGATTCCCTCAAAAGTTCTAATTTCTTTAATAACAGATTTTTGGAGTAAATCAATAATTCGTCCACCGTCAATAAAATTACGAGCGAGGCGGTCAAGTTTCCAACAAATAATGCCGTCTACCTTTCCCTTAACAAACATATCAAGGACTTTATTAAACACAGGACGACCCTCAGACTTAGCCGACATACTTTCATGCAGTATCTCAATAACATGCAATCCTTGTGCCTCAGCGAGCTTTATAAGCTCATTTTCTTGGGATTCTAGGGATTGGACTTGTCTGTCCTCTGTATCAGTTGATTTTCGGCAATAGATAATATAATTCATAAATTTAACTATAATCGCTAGTTAACTGATAATCAAGTAAACCAAATTTTCCTTTTTCTGACGGAATGACTAATTCTTGAACAGCCACGAAGTTAGAATCACCTAAATTTTCCTCAAATGAAACACAAATTTTCTTTAAATCTTTTTTATATCGCCAAATAGTAGAAGGGTCAAGCCCTTTTTTAATTTGAAATTTCTCATCTGGTTCAAAATAGTAGCCTTTGTAAAATTGATAAAGTCGTAATGCTTTCGCAGGCTTGAAATTATCATTGATAACTTGTCTAACATTTTCATGTTTCATTTTTTCTTTTTCAACATAACGAAAAACTAAAGCCAAATATTCTTGCAAGTAATTTTCAATTACAGAATTATCAGCAATGTCAGAAACTTTTACTTTGTCTTTACCAAATAAAGTTTTTAAATATGGTTTTTTAAACCCCACTTCAAAACGGAGTACTTTTTTAGACCACATGAAAAGTTTTTCTGCTCTCTCTATGTCTGTTTTTAAAATAGCTTTATAGTCATGCTTCTGAAATTCAGCACCTTTTAAGTAAAATTTAATGATATAAGCAGAACCTTGATACATAACAGAAGTATCATATAAATGTTTCTTCTTTCTTGGAAAAT
>JBAXFW010000090.1:0-2985 GCA_037139635.1 bacterium
ATCTAGATGTTCTAGAGGGGTATAAAGGACTTTCGAGTCAAGTAGATGAAGCACTGGATGATTTTAATAGTGACGAAGAAGAAGATTCAAAAACAAGCATTGAAGATAAAAATCAAAAAGAAGGTAAAAAGGGCGATGAAGAAAAAATAGTGGAAGATGCTCCAGTAATAAAAATTGTTTCAGTAATTTTAAAAAATGCTATCGAAGGAAATGCTTCCGATATTCACATTGAGCATACGGGAGAGAAAGTAAAAGTGCGCTATCGAGTGGACGGTTCACTTCACACGACAATCGTTTTACCTGTAAATGTTTATTCTGGAGTTGTAGCCCGTATCAAAATTTTGGCGAAATTGCGTTTGGATGAAAAAAGAAAACCACAAGACGGATCTTTTAGTACAAATGTTGATGGCCGAAAGATAGATTTTCGTGTTTCTACGATGCCTTCATACTATGGTGAAAAGGTTGTTATGCGAGTACTTGATTCTGAAAAAGGAGTTAAGCCACTTGACCAATTGGGTTTTTCAAAGAGGAATTTAGACTTAGTAAAAGATGCAATTAAGAGACCATATGGTTTAATTTTAATTACCGGTCCGACTGGTTCAGGAAAATCGACAACCCTGTATTCTTTAATGAATGAATTAGACAAAGAAAGAAGTAACATTGTAACTCTTGAAGATCCAGTTGAATATCATATGCCTGATGTAAACCAGTCACAAATGAAACCAGAGATTGGGTACACTTTTGCTTCAGGGCTTCGTTCAATATTACGACAAGACCCAGACATTATAATGGTGGGAGAAATTCGAGATAAAGAAACTGCTCAGCTCGCTATTCAAGCAGCTCTTACTGGACACTTGGTTTTTTCTACTCTCCATACCAATAGTGCGATCGGTGCAATTCCTAGATTGGTAGATATGGGAGTTGATCCTTATTTGATCGCACCTACTTTAGTATTGTCAATTGCTCAGCGTTTAGCCAAAATGACTTATCCTGCATCTAGAAAACTTGTTCCAATGGATGAGAGCATAAAAATGCAGATTGAAGATGAATTGAAAGATTTACCAGAAGAATTTAAAAAAGAAATTGAAATAAAGTCAGAGATGTATGATACCGTGCCAGTATCTGAGTGCCCAACGGGCACCCGGGGCAGAGTCGCCGTTTTTGAGATGTTTAAAATTGATAAAAAAATTCAAGAAATAATTTTGAAAAATCCTACTGAAGCTGTAATTTATGAGGAGGCTCGAAAAAATGGAATGCTAACTATGAAAGAGGATGCAATGCTGAAAGCAATTAACGGCATTATTCCTTATCGAGAGGTTTATAATTTCTCAGATGATGGCGATTAGAATGTTGAGTTGTGTTTATTTTTTATGGTATAATTATGCTGTGAGATTATAGTAAAATTATTAATAAAAATTAAAGGAAATAAATATATGGAAGGAGAAAAAAAGAAAATTTTAATAGTAGACGACGACAGTTTCCTTTTGGACATGTACGCTTTTAAGTTTAGTCAAAATAATTTTGATGTGTATACTGCATCCGGAGGAGCAGAGGCAATTCAAAAATTGAAAGATGGGCTCAATCCTGACATAATTTTGATGGATATAATTATGCCGGAAATGGATGGCTTTGAAATGTTTGAAAAAATTAATAATGAAAAATTATCTCCTTCTTCAACGAAAATAATACTTTCAAATAAAGGGCAACAGGAAGATATTGACCGAGGTGTAGCATTGGGAGCAGCAGGCTATATTATTAAAGTGAATTCGACTCCCGTAGAAGTTATTGAAAAGGTCATGAAAATTTTAAGAGATAAAGTTTCAATAAAAGAACAATAAAAATGATTGATTATAAAAAAGAAATTGAAGAACTCATTTTAACAGTGATTCATGAGAACGGCTCAGATTTACATTTGGGAGCCGGCAGGGTTCCAGCTATTCGTGTATCTGGAGAGTTGATTTTTCTTTTAAAGCGTAATGTCCTGACAAAGGAGGATATGATAGCTATTTTAAGTGAGATTTTAGGGAAAAAACGTTTTGATGAATTTGTGGAAAATCAAGAAATAGATTTCTCATATGATTTTCGGGGTGAGGCCCGTCTCAGAGGAAATGCTTTTTTCCAAAAAGGTTTTATAAATATCGTTTTTCGTTTAGTTCCTAAGGTTAAAACTTTACAAGAATTAAATTTACCAGAAGTCTTGATGGATTTTGCAAGACGTAAACAGGGTTTTTTCTTAGTGGTAGGTCCAGTGGGGCATGGAAAATCAGCAACTTTATCAGCAATGGTAAATTTAGTAAACAATGAACAAGCTCGTCATATTATTACCATTGAAGATCCTATTGAATATGTTTACACTCCAAATAAATCAATAATTAATCAAAGAGAAGTAGGAATCGATACTCAGGATTTTCATATTGCCCTAAAGTCAGTACTGCGGGAAGATGCGAATGTCATTTTGATTGGTGAGATGCGTAATCCTGAAACAATTTCAACGGCCGTTACGGCTGCAGAGACGGGGCATTTAGTACTTTCTACTTTACATACTAATAATGCTTCTCAGACAATTGATCGAATCATAGATTCTTTCCCTGGCAATCAACAAGATCAAATTAGAATTCAGCTTGCTTCAAGTTTGGTTGGGATCTTTTCTCAAAGATTAATTCCTCGAATTGCAGGTGGTCTTATTCCAGCATATGAACTTTTGATAAACAATAACGCTGTTTCGAATTTGATTCGTGAAAAACGCACTCACGAAATTGATGTAGTAATAGAAACAGGAACTGAGTCAGGGATGATTGATTTGAATAGATCATTACTTGAGTTAGTGCGAGCAGGGGAAATATCTATTGAAAGTGCTTATCAATATTCACTCAATCCAAAAGGGTTAGAAAGACTTATATAAAAATTAAAAATTAGCAATTACGAATTACGAATTAAAAAATGCTATTTAAATACAAAGCAGTAGATGAAAAAGGAATAAATAAA
>JBAXFW010000091.1:0-2970 GCA_037139635.1 bacterium
CTCCCGTGTAGGTGTTGCTGCCCGATAGGGTCTGGGTGCCTGTGCCACTCATGGCGACCGCGATGCCTCCGGTTCCAGATTTGATGGTGCCCGTAAAGGTGGAGCTTCCTCCCGTGGTTAGGGTCAGGGTATTGGTCTTGGCTGTGGCTGTGTTGGTCACCACACCGCTTCCGATGAGGCCTGCGACAGCGATGGAATTGCTGCTCAGGTCAACCGTGGCATTATCCGTGAGAGTTCCTGTGCCAAGTGCATTCGAGTTGCCAACGGACAGCTTGCCGTTACTGACAATCGTGCCGCCTGAGTAGGCATTGCTTGCCGATAAGGTCAGGGTTCCCACGCCGGCCTTGCTCAGTCCACCATTTCCACCGATTGCCGAGGCGATCGTGATCGCCTTATTGGAACTGTCGATAGTACCGCCACCTGAGTTAAGGGTCACTGTCGCCACTCCATTGGTCAGGAAGTTGGCATTGGCAGAAGCTCCAGCCTGCAGGGTACCTCCATTGAAGATGATGCTGTTGCTGTCCCCGGCCGTTACCGAAGCTGCCCCACGGAGCAACTGGTTCACTGTCAGGGTGCCACTGCCGAGAATCAGGGTATTGGTATTGCCAGCGGCTGTCAGGGTTGATGCACCGTTGGTATATTTTGCCGCGTTTGCACCCAATGTCATCGTGCCGAGTGATGCACTGCCACCTTCCAGATCAATGGTGTTGTTGTTACTGACCGATTGTCCACCGATGGATGCATTGCCAGTCCCCACAAGAACACCTCCAGAACCTATATATACAAGGTTGGTGGCGTTGAGTGAGATTGCGTTGGAAGCCGCTCCTCCCATCCACAATGTTGTGGCATTCAGATTGATGGTTCCATTGCCGAGGTAGAGTGTGTTGGCATTATTGGAGGCACCGGAACCTACACCAAGTTCCGAGGTCACATTGATGGTGCCTCCATTGTTGGTGACTAGGTTGTATTGGGAGCCACCGGCACCGACTCTCATGTGGTAGCCCGACAAGACTGCTCCATTGCTCAAGGAAACCAGGTTGGTTCCAGTGGTATTTGCAGCAAAACCAACATAGAAGTAAGGTGAGGCACCGCTCATCGTATAGGTACCACCAGCTAGAATCAGCTCATTGAGGTTTGTCGATCCAACAGCTGTTCCGCCAATCACGAGTGCGTTGGCACCTGCACCCGTGTTAGTCATGTTGCCGGTATTGTAGACTAAGTTGGTTCCTCCTCCACCGCTTCCGATATTCATTGAGGTCATTGTAATTGTACCGCTATTGCTGATGACATTCTGACCAGACGCATTGCCACTATCACCAACATTCAGGGCAGCAGCACCATTGATCACTCCCGAGTTGTAGAGCAGGTTATTGGTGCCATTATGTCCCACCGCCGAACTGCCAGAGAAGCTCATGGTACCGGTGTTCGTGATCACATTGAATGTGGTGGTGTTATTGCCGATATTGAAGTTAGCAAGAGTGGCTGTGCCGTTGTTGACGAATGCATTCAGTGCGGCTTGGGCGCCACCTACAGTAAGAAGCCCAACATTTGTCATGAATGCGCCTGTAAAGTTCTGAACGAGATTGGTAGCGGTGGCGGCATTATTATTACCAATGGTCATGCTTGAAGCATTACTCAAAATGCCTGTGTTGAGGATCTCATTCAACCCTGTGGAAAGGTTACCCACAGCTGCTCCACCACCGGTGATGAGAAGTGTTCCGGCATTGCTTATCGCATTGAGTGCAGCATTCGCAGTACCCAACGTGTATCCACCAGTGCTAACAATGGTGCCGGATCCGAAATTTACGAGCAGGTTGGTTGCCGTGGGGGCAGCGATTGCACCAATGACAATCACTCCATTGGTCATCACACCGGTGTTGTAAACGGCATTGAGCCCCGTGGCACCCAATCCAATACCTCCTCCGCTTGATAGTCCTCCAATATTGGCATTACCCGCGTTGGTCAACATATTGGTACCTCCTCCCGAAGCACCAATCTTGTTGTCATACATGCCGGCAATGAATTGACCTCCTGATGCTATCGACAAAGTACCTCCAGCATTGATCTGATAAGTAAGTCCTAACACAACTGCGGATGCGTCCAGCGTTCCACCACTTCCCACATTCAATGTGGCACCATTTAGGCTAATGTAACCGGTATTGGCACCAGATCCAATGTTAAGCCGGGCTCCATTAGAGATAGTCATCAGGGAGCCCGCATTCAGGGTGATGGTGGTGTTGGTCACCAAGGTGTTGGTCGTCCCGCTGTTGGTGAAGTAGATCGATCCTCCGTTATCCGTGATGCTGCTCGTGGAGGAGAGCGCTCCGGAGGAGGCGTAGTTCAAGGTGCTGTTTGTCCCCACCGTCGTTGCTCCGGTGTAGCTGTTGCTGCCTCCTAAGGTGACGACTGATCCGGTCTGAATCGTCAGGGCCTTGGTTCCGGCAATCACACCTCCTGCTCCCTCCGTGAAGGTCGCATTGGTCACTGTGATGGCCGTATTGGAAATCGATCCATTGAGGGTCAGGTTACCGCCACCATTGACGATCGTGGCGTTGGTGTATGTGTTGACACCATTGAGTGTGGCAACGCCATTGGATTGAATTGTGACACCACCTGTTCCCCCGATGACCGCACCAACACCCTCGGTGAAGGTTGCGTTAGTCACCGTGATGGCCGAATTGGAGAGCGTGCCGCTGTTGAAATTCAAGGTGCCAGCATTGACAGCCAAAGCAGAGGCCTGCGTGAAGCTTCCTCCAAGGGTCAATGTGCCCGCGCCATTCTTGGTGACGGCTCCGACCGATCCACTGGCATTGGTCAGCACCAGGGAGCCTCCGTTGATATTGAAGAGGTTGCTAGAACCACTGAGGGTCTGTGCTGCCGTACCAAAGTCTAGGGTTCCTGAAGTGACCGTCAGGTTGGTGGTTCCACTCAGGTCAACCGTAGTCGCGCTGGCATTGGTATAGCCGGTAG
>JBAXFW010000092.1:0-2873 GCA_037139635.1 bacterium
AACGAAGAGCATAGTTTTTTTTGAAATTTGTTTTTCTATTCTACCTTCAAATTGTTGGCTATTAAAATTTTGTAAATTTTTTGAGTCAAGAAAAATTTCATCGGGTTCTACGAATTGATTTGCACTTTTAATTTTGTTTTTTTTTATAATTTTCCAGTTCATTTATTTTTTATAAAATTTAAGTTTTCTTTTTATAAGTTCAACAATAATTAATATTACCGTAGAGCAAAGCGTAGTTAGAAGAATAAGATTAAAAAATCTTGGCTCCTGAGTCCAAAACAATAAATCATATATAAAAAATAAAATTATTGTTTCATAATATACTCTGAAATAAATAATACCAAAAAGTGCCAAAATAACCGAAATCCAGAACGGGAAAAATATGACTGAAATTAGTATTAAAAATGATAATAGGATTCTTTTTACCATAATCCTATCTTACACAGAATACGACAAAAACTCAAACTAGAAAATTAAACGCCATAGGTATCGTAGAAGTAAAAATACAATGACAATAATTAGTCCATAAAATATTATTTTGTATTTAAATATATAAGAAAAGATAGTTAGGAAAAATAGTTGAGCGTACTTAAAAGGCTTTAATGCAAAATTTGTATTTGTACTTGTCCCATTTTTTTCTCCAGTCGCAATATTATTCTTTGTAATTATTTTTTTTGTTTCAGTATTGTTTTCTGACTTAGTTTTATTTAAAACATCAATTTCTTTTTGAACACTTTCTTTTTTTATTTGAGTTGATGAATTGAGGTTTGTTCTTATGTCTTCTAGTGAGTTTGATGCACTATTTACTGTATTTGTAACAATAGCTGGAGTATTCTGCTTTATTGTTTGTCCTATATTGGATACTACATTAGAGGATTCTGCTATTTTATTTGTAATATTATTTGTAGCATTTTTAACTTCTTTTTTCGAAACAGTTTTTTTACTCTCTTCAGTTTTGTTTTCAGCTAAATAAATATCCTCATAATTGCCTTTTGAAATTAAGAATTTCGCATTTTCAATTTTTGCAAATATAACGTGATCTCCAGCTGAAGTGGTCCAATCTATGGAAACATCATTAGCTGATCGTCCAGCAATGACAAAATTGCTTTTGCCTAAAAATATATCATTATCAAAGAAAATAACAGTACCAGATAATTCTCGTATGTCTGAATTGTATACAACTGTATATATTTTTATCTTATCTCCTTCTTCAAATGGATCTTTGGAATACCAAATATTTGCAGGAATAATACCAACATTGCTTGTTTGAGCAAAAATGCTATGTACTGGAAATAGTAAAAATAATAAAAATATTACTGATCCAAATTTTCTTAAAATCATATGTAAATCTTAACACAATTTTGAGTTAAGATAAATATACGATATAATATATAAATGATTTCGAACAATATTCTAGTAGTTTTACTCTTAGTAATTATTATTTACTTAGTTTTTTCATACATTAGATTGAAATTGCGAGCAAATAAAACTGAATATGAATTTACGTCAATCGTAAATCATACTTTTCGTACTCCCCTAACCCGTATTGGTTGGATTGCCAAAGAATTGGAAGCGAGAGAAATGTCTCAAGATGAAAAACTTTTATATCTTCAAAATTTAAATAATGCTACTGATAAATTAGTTGAAATTGTTGATTTGATTGCAGGAATTAAAGATATTAAAAATACTACTGGTTATGTTTTTGTTGCTACATCATTACGTGACATAATAGAAAAATCAATTGCCAAACATAGAGAAGAAATAAATACTAAAAAAATGAAATTTCAAGTTTCTGCATTTAAAGATATTCCCCTTCTTACTTTGGATTTAAAAAAAATTAGTTTCGTTATTGATACTCTTTTAGAAAATGCTATTACCTATACACCAAACGAAGGAGGAGTATTGATTGATTGTGTAGTAAAAAATGATGCATTACTTTTTTATATCACAGACACTGGAATGGGCTTGAGTTCTTATGATAAATTTAGAATTTTTAATAAATTTTTCCGTAGTAAAAAAGCAGTCCTTGCTTATCCCGATGGCATGGGCCTTCGTTTATATCTCTCAAAACAAATCATCAAATTACATGGTGGTAAAATGTATGCAAAGTCAGAAGGCCGAGATAAAGGCTCCGCTTTTTTTGTTAAATTACCACTTAGTAAATAATTTTATAGTTTGAAAAAGATCATCACCACTGAAAGTTGAAAGTACATATTTACTATCAGGAGAAAAGGTGATGACATCCCCAAGATCTTTAAGTTTTGAAAAATTCCGAATTTCCTTTCCTGAAGAAGCCTCCCATAGCTTAAAGGTTTTATCTGAGTTTTTCGAGAATGCATATTTGCCATTAGGTGATATAGAAAAAACAGGTTGAGAAATTCCGGCAAAGGTCTTTGTTTCATTCCCTGTAATAACATCCCACATTTTTGAAATTATATTAAGGCTATCTGAAAGAATATATTTACCATCAGGAGAGTAAGAAGCGCTATAAAAAGGGCTTACAGCAGAGATGGTTTTAGAAATTTTACCCAATGTAATATCCCATATTTTCATTGAAGTATCTGAATTGCCAGATAACAAAAAGCGGCTATCGGGTGATAAACAAATGGAATTAATATTATTTGAATTTCCGGAAAAAGTTCTTACTTCCTTACCGGAAGATATATCCCAGAGTTTTAAAGTATTATCGGAACTTCCTGATAATGCGAACGTGCCATCGGGAGAAAAGCATACACTGTTAACATACCTTGAATGCCCAGAAAAAGTGCGTACTTCTTAACCCGTAGAAATATCCCAAAGCTTCAGTGTTCTATCATCACTTCCCGATAAAATAAACTTTACATCGGGCGAAAAACAAACTGAGTTGACAGAGC
>JBAXFW010000093.1:0-2797 GCA_037139635.1 bacterium
TTCAATTGCTACAAAATACAATATATCATTTTGATCATTTAAAACTGGAGAAATACTAATATTAGCAAAATACAATTCATCGTTCTTTCTTTTATTTTGAATTTCATCTGTAAAAACTTCTTTTTTATTTTTTATTGTATCCCATAATTTTTCATAATATGAATTTGGCATTGGTATTTTCCATAACACCCCAGCCTTTTTACCCAAAGCTTCTTGTGGCGTAAACCCAGTAATCTTTTGAATTGCTTTATTACCATAAACTACGATCCCTTCAGGATCAGTAATAACCACTTGATCAGATGCATTATCAACTGCCAACTTAAATTTCTCTAGATCGTTAGATAAATTTTCTGCTTTATCTTTCTCTTTCTCAACATCCTCTAGAATATTTAAAATAGCACTTTTCTGATCCATAACCTCTTTTGTTTTTTCTTGTACTTTATCATCAAGATTTTTATACAAGTCACTCATACTTTCAGTCATTTTATTAAAATCAACAGCAAAATCACCAATCTCATCATTACTCTCTATCTCAACTTTAGCTTTTAAGTTTCCATTGATGATTTTTCTAGCCGTTTTCTTAAAAACATTAAGAGGTATCATGAAGGTTTTTACTATAAACCAAAATAAAAATATTATCGTTAGTAAAAAAACAGAAACTAACATTAAAATTGAATATATTCCAATTTTAAAATTAACTGAAAGATAATCTTTCGTATCTTTTAAAAATTGAGTTGAAATTGGATCGGCAGAATCTATTTGAATTCCCCTACGCAATAAATATTCATCTACGCCATTTTTGTAAATTTCTTTTTGATTTAAATATTCACTTGAACTCAAAATATTCTGTGCTTTTTTAAAATCTTTATTATCAACATATTTTATTGCTTTTTCTTCAATTTGCATTAAAGCAAGGTTTGCATTATTAATACTATTAAATATGTCTATATCTACTTGATCTCCAAGCTCGATTGCTTCTTTTATTCTAAGATCTAATTTAGGGATAAACTGGTAATATTGATTTTTCCATTTAACTTCTCCCGTAAAAGCATAGTTTCTAGCAGATTCAGTTAAAACTTCATCATCATATCTCACAAGCTGAGCGACCGTATTTTGCTTTGACGCTTTTTGAATAATATTTATTGATTCAGGAATTTTTTCATTTAAGGAATTATTAACATAGAAACTATGCCAAATAGAATAAGTGGCAATTGCACCAAATACAATAAAGATTATTAAAAAATAAATTAGAAATCTTTTTTTTATAGACATTTATTTTTCATTATGATTATTATTTTCAATTTCGATAATTCTTTTTTTTAGTTTTATCATTTCAAGCTCTCTGCCAACCATTAATTTATTTATTCTTTCAGATTGATCTAAGGCCTTTTTTAAAGCTGCCTCTGATCCTAGGAGGTCTTTCGTTCTTTCTTCCACCTTATTTTCTAATCGATGATATAAATTTTCCAAATCGTCAGCCATTTTATTGAAGGCTTGAGACAAATCACCTAATTCATCCTTACTATTTATATTAATTCTTTTAGAAAAATTACCTTCAGATATTTTTTCTGCAAACATTTTTAATTCTTTCAAAGGTGAAATCACAACTAAAATCAACCTGTAAATAATAATTGAGGATAATATAATACTTAATATCATAAATATTAATAATAAAAATATTATATTCAAAACAGTGCTACCTACTGTCTCAAGGCCAGTTTCTGATACTAAATAAAATGGCAAATCATTGACTTTGTTTATATTTATTATTTCCGTTTCTCCGTCAACTGCATCCTTAAAATTAATTTCTGTTGAATATTTATTTTCACGTATTGCCTCTTGAGCTGAATTATATTGTAAACTAGTAATATTACTATTTAAATATTTTTTTGATTCAAGAATTAATTTTTTTTCTGATGAAGTAAGCTGCCCCAAGCTCGTCAAAAATCTTTCTGGTTTATTGGAGGCAACAACTATGCCAAACTTATCTACTAGCATCAAAGTACTTTCTTTAGACACCTCACTACTCGCAATTGCTTCATCGATTTCTTTATTATTAATTTTTGCTACGAAAACTCCCAATACATCTTTTTTGTTATTAAAAACTGGATATGAAAAATAATAACCGAATTGATTACTGGTTTTACCTAAAAGTAAATCAACTGATTGTTTCCCCAAAAGACCCTCTTTATAATAGTCTCTAAAACTATAATCTTGTCCAATAAAACTTGGATCAGTTGAAATCATAGCGATTCCCTTTTTGTCTAATAAATATAATGATAAATATTTATTATCATCTTTTGTATATTCAGAAAAGATTCCTAAAAGTTCTTTTCTTTTCGCCTCAGTTGGAGTAGCAAGATACTCTATTACCCTAGTACGAGTTCCAAGCATTTTTGAAAAAACTTGGTTTTTTTCAAAAATTTGATTTGTTTCATGGACTTGCTCAATATTAAGTCTTACTATTTCTTTTAATTTTTGATTTACTAATGTTTTATCTAAATAAAAATAAACTACTAATGCTACGATCATGCACAATATAAAAGAAGATAATATTATAGAACCAAGTATTTTTGTTTTTAATTTTATTTTTTTGAACATATAAATATGTCTATTTCAATCCATGTTCATGAAAACATTTAATGTATTTTTGATCTACTACCATAAGGTGATTTAAAAGCCAATCTTCCAGAAAATCAACTAGTTCAAAAGCAAACTCAACTGTATAATTTAAATATTTTTCTTTAAGTGTATTTAACTTATCATTAAATTCCTTATGTTTGTTTATATGTTCAAT
>JBAXFW010000094.1:0-2749 GCA_037139635.1 bacterium
GTATAATATGAAACAATATGAATACAAAGCTTCAAATAATTTTTCTAATTGCAACCTTCTTACTATTTTTAGTAGGAGCAATATGGATAATTAAGACAGAAAAACGCTTAAGGCGATTTTTTATCGGTAAAAAAGCCAAAGATTTAGAAGATACTATAATAATTTTAGAAGAAGAAATTTCTAAATTAAAAAAATCAAAAGAAAATATTGAAAACGATATAAAACTGATAAATGAAAAGCTAAAAAAGAGCATCCGAGGACTTGAAACGATTAGGTTCAATCCTTTCCCTGACCAAGGTAGTAATCAAAGTTTTTCCATCGGGATGCTAAATGAGGAAGGTGATGGTGTAGTTCTTTCAAGTTTGTATTCCAGAGAGAGAATGAGCATCTTTGCAAAACCAATCAAAAAAGGAAAATCGGAATATGAATTAACAGAAGAAGAAAAAGAATCATTAGAGAAAGCTAAAGTATAAAAATGGATAAAGAAAATAAACAAAAAAATATAGAGCGTCCACCTATCGTTGTTGTAATGGGGCATATTGACCATGGTAAATCTACCTTGCTTGATTATATTAGGAAAACAAACATCGTGGCGCGTGAAGCTGGAGGCATAACTCAAAATATTTCTGCTTATGAAGTAAAACATAAAGACGAAAAAGGCTTAGAGAAAAAAATTACTTTTCTAGATACTCCAGGACATGAAGCTTTTTCTGGTATGCGTGAAAGAGGTGCCAATATTGCTGATATTGCAATTTTAGTTGTTTCTGCTGAGGATGGAGTTAAGACTCAAACTTTAGAGGCTTGGAAAACAATCGTAGAAAGTGAAATTCCTTGCATTGTAGCTATCAATAAAATTGATAAACCAGGAAGCAATGTTGAAAAAACAAAAATGGAATTAGCAGAAAACGAAATATATTTGGAAAATTATGGTGGTAAAATACCCTTCACTGAAATTTCTGCTAAAGTCGGAACTGGTGTAGATAATCTATTATCTCTAATTTTACTTTTAGCTGAAATGGAAAATTTTACTGGCAATCCTTCCCAAGAAGCTTCCGGACAAATCATTGAAGCCAACCTTGACCCTAGGCGTGGGATTGAAGCTTCCCTTATAATTAAAAATGGCACTCTCAAGAAAGGAATGATCATAGTAGCTGGAGATTCTACTTGTTCAACAAAAATAATGGAAAACTTTATGGGTAAAGTCATTAATGAAGCCACTTTCTCTTCCCCTATCAGGCTTACAGGTTTTAGTAAAATGCCAAGAGTTGGAGGAATTTTTGAATCATTCAATAATAAAAAAGAAGCTGAAGAATATATTGAAGATACAAAAAAAGCAGTAGTACATGAGAAAACATCTAATATTCAAAACGGTGACAAAAAGATAATTCCGATTGTAATCAAAGCTGATGTATCAGGAACACTAGAAGCCATTGAAAAAGAAATTCGTAAAATAAAAGATGAGCACACTGAATTTAAAATTATCCAAAAAGGAGCAGGAACAATTTCGGAATCTGACATAAAATCAGTTGCCACCTCGCTTGATGCTTTAGTTATCGGTTTTAATGTAAAAGCTGAAAGAAGCGCCATCGACCTTGCTGAAAAAAGAAATATAACTATAGCTTACTTTGATATCATTTACAAAATGACTGAATGGTTAGTAGAAGAAATGGATAAAAGACGTCTAAGAATAGAAACAGCAGAAATAACTGGTAAAGCTAAAATATTAAAAACTTTTAGTCGTACAAAAGAGCGACAAATAATGGGGGGCAAAGTTTCTGAAGGACAAATAACTCTAAATAGTACTATTAAAATATTACGAAGAGATTTTGAAATTGGAACTGGAAAAATCGTGAATCTAGAAAAAAACAAAGCTAAAACTTCTGCTGTAGAAGAAGGAGCTGAATTTGGAATGATGATTGAATCAAAAATAGAAGTAGTAGCTGGAGATATCGTTGAATCGTTTACAATGACTAAAAAATAAAATATGGAAAGAAATATAAAAGTTGCAAATCAAATAAAACAATTAACTGCTGAATATTTAGGCCGTGAAAATAACCGCACTTCCCTTATTACGGTAATCTCTTGTAATACTTCTCCTGACTTAAAAAAAGCTACTGTTTTTATTACAGTACTTCCAAATTCAAAAGAACACGATGCCCTTGATTTTGCCAAAAGAAAAAGAGCAGAAATTCGAGGATACTTAAAGAAAAAAATGAATGTGAAAGTTATTCCATTTTTAGATATTAGGATTGATGAAGGAGAAAAAAATAGACAGAAAATTGACGAATTACTCCGAAACGGTTAGGATATAGAAGTTTTTCTAGCCTGGTAGCCAAGTGGCATGAGCGAAGCGAAATAAAATATGACATTCCTCTGCTTGCAAGGTTAAAGAGCTAGAGGTCAAAGTTTGATAAATAAATATATGGCCTGGTAGCCAAGTGGTAAGGCATTCCTCTGCAAAAGGAATATACGCCGGTTCAATTCCGGCCCAGGCCTCAGAGTAATTGAAAATTTTCAATTACGAATTACGAATTGATAATTCCCAATTATTAATTTATAATCAAGTAAGTTGCCCGGATGGATTGAGAACAAACTGCTTTGTTGTTAATCCGAACGAATGAGGAGGCCGACAGCCGGGCATAGGTTTTGTTTACAAAATCAAAAATAAGAAATATATTTTTGAAAATGCCCGGATGGCGGAATTGGTATACGCGCACGACTTAAAATCGTGTCTCGTAAGGGATGTGGG
>JBAXFW010000095.1:0-2564 GCA_037139635.1 bacterium
GTTTATAATTATTTTATTTACAGCATTTTCATCAACCACTCCTTGTGGAAAATCTACTGCAATTGTTAGACCCTCTCCAACAAGAAGCGGTCTTGAAGATTTAGCTATAAATAAATCTTTATTGAAATTAGTAACACATTTTTCTTTAGAATTTAATACTCCTTCGTAGCAACTAATATCTCCATTTTTCTTATCTACTTTTGGTATTTCTACTGAAACACTCACATTTTCTAGCCCAACCGGCCAGCCATTACCTGTTACGTTCCAGTACAATTCATCTAGCTTTTTATCTGCAAAAGAATTAATTGCTCCTATGATTTTATAGACAATTACATAAGAGTGCTCTCCTTCTATTGTAGAGTTTGCATTACCTATCTTTATACTCTCATCTTGACCCTTTTGACTAATTTCATAATTTTCAATTTGACCATCACGAGTTACACTTTGTAATTCTAAATTTATATTTTTAACTCCATTAGGTACTTTATAAGATATGGGAATATTACGAAAAATCCCGTGTTTTGCTACGTTCCCAAAATTATAATTAATTGTTTCAGTGATTAAAACTGATGCATCAGAATTTATTTTTATCTGTGAATCAAAACTATTAATTTTTTCTTCAGCAAAAACCAAAGAATTCAAAAAGAACAAACTAAAAAATAAACTTATGACAAATAAAACCTTGAAAACATTTTTTGATTTTTTGTAATACATCGTTATTGTTTAAGACACACAGTACTAATTAATTTACTTTTAATAACTCCTACAAAACCAGTTGAGTCTGCACAAAAATAACTTGAGTCTGTAATTAATTTTACTCCTACCGCATATTTATTTTTTTCATCTTTACAAACAAACTCCGTCCCTCCAACTTTTTCTATTTCTTTACGAGAATTTTTTAGCGTTGAAGATAAACAAAATCCAGAATAAGAATTAACTTTTTTACTAGTATAAAAAGATTCTACTTCAGTGCGAGTATTTGCTAAATTAGCTTTTATAGACGCATCCATACTTTTTTCTTTAGCTTGACCAAGTGAATCAGACATTACACTTGAAATAAATTCTTCAAAAGGAGTACTCTCTGTTGGGGCGATAATCGATACTGGTTTATTCCAAGCACTAAAAATACTTACAATACTTATTTTTACTTTTTCGTCTTTCTTTTCATCAGGTTTAACAGAAAAATCTAACATTATTTTATACGGCAACGTGTCTTTTCTACCAATCCAAACTTCTCCCTTAAAATCTTGAATATTATCAAGAAATTTAGAAAAAGATGTCGGATCAAAAGAAGATAAAGTTGAGTCATCTTTGCCTATAGAATTAACATACTCTTTAAGAGTAACGAAATACTTATTAATTCCTTCACGATCAAAATCAAAAACAAAATGATAAGATGGTTCACCACTTATAGTCTCTACGGGGAATTTTTTTACAGTTTTTATAAAATTAGCATCACGTGTTATTTGATATAAATGCTCCTTCTGCTCTGGAGTTATTTTATCGATAACTTTTAAATCAACTCCAATAATGCTATTAATTGGATTAAATGAATTATTCAAAGATTGAGTATTTTCTGACTTAAATGGAAATGAAAACCATTTACCTTCAAACTTTGCAAGTACAGGAAGAAAACTAAGAGTAGGAGCTTTGACAAGTTCACCAAAAAAAATATTGCCAACTACTCGAAGATCTAAAATGGTAGAAAATAAACCTCCATCAACAGAAACTTTTGATAACATTTTTTTATTGCTAATATCTGAAAAATCATATGACCCTCCTGCGGTAAGAGAAATTTTTGTAGGGGCAATGCTTCCAACAAGCATTTGATTTATTCCACCCGTTACTTCCTTGAGCTCCGAAAAATCAATACTAATAGTAGTGTCATAAGTAGCACTGTTAGTATTTCTAACATTATCTATTGCACTTGAAGTAAGTTTTGGAAGTGACAAAAACATACCTGAATAATAAGCATATGCTCCACCGCCTATTATGCAAAGCAGCACAAAACCTGCAATCACTAAAATCCATTTTTTATTTAAAAAAGAATGCTTTGGTAAAAGTTCTGAATTAATTTGATTTATACTCGTCTGCAGCATAACTTGCTCAACTTGTTGATTTTGTATTAAGTTAGGAGGAACCATATTCTCCGATGAAATATTTTGCATAGACAATGCTGTAAATGCTTCACTTATATCTATTTCATTCCATCCTTGAGATTTTAAATTTGTAATAATTACATCTTTTGCAACACTCAGTGCAAGTTGTTGTTTTACATAACTCAACAATTGATCGTTGACCATAAATAAAAATTAATTAATGATAATTGGAATTAAAATACTTTTATCTTTTTCAGGAAGACCAGAAGCATTATCATTGTGAATTTCAAAATATGCAGAACCCTTTGGAAGATCTGTAAAATCAATATTACCTTCAAAAGAAACGGGGGCTATCGTCATCCAATCTGTTTTTGCCACAGCATTACTACTCTTTAGAGTTTTCTTATTTGAATCAAGAATATTTATTAGAATGTTACCTTCAAAAAAATACGCTCCTTTTATTAC
>JBAXFW010000096.1:0-2547 GCA_037139635.1 bacterium
ATATAACATACTTGGATCTCTTATATCGAAAGATAAAGAAAAAGGTATGTCAGCTTTTTGCTCTAAGTTAGTAATAGGAAGTTCAACGTTAGATACATAAGGTGATTCCTGAATAGATTTTTTAAATTGGTTTAAAGTATCGCGATCTTTTGCAATTCCAATGATATTAATTTTTTCAGAAATAGATTTTGCTGAAAAACTTGATATTGTGATGCCATTAATTGTTCTAGATTTTATATCATCAAGTAGCACGCTCCAGTTCACCATACTCGATAAGATATCTTTAGAAGTTGAAGTTATGTCATTTATATTTTTGATCCATTCTTCTTTTTGAGTGGTATCAGGATAAGACGTTGAAACAGAAATATTAGTATTTATTTTGTTATTTTGAGAAAGAGATAAAACCAAAAGATAAACAGCTAAAAATGCAACCAAGAAAAACAATGATATGCCAATAGTAATATTACGCATAATATCAATAAAAATGGTTATTTTTTGATAAGCATAAGCTTCAGCAGTTCCTATTGGAAGCAAACTTATTTGATTATCTTCGCCTTCTTTTATTTCTCCTCTAATTGCGGCTCCGAGTGAGATAAGCCACTTAGATTGTTGATCGATAGTAATTTTATTTCCATCAATATATTTTAAATATTCATCTCTTATTGTAGCTTCAGATAATGGTAGGGCAAATACTTGAGCATTCTTTTCATATTCAAACCAAGTTTTGATACGATTTGCCTCACTTGTATAAAATTCTTCATTTTGTGAAGTTGTGGGAATGGTACGCGAGAAACGCAGAGACCTGTCTTTTAATATAAATACAGTAAATCCTTTTGGATTTACTTTTTTGAATAAAACAGTTTGACCAAATGTAAATTTAGCAGATCGGGCAATGCTGAAAAGGTGAGTCTCTAGTGCCAATACTTTAATGCCTGCAATATTTAATGCGTCAATATAACCATTCGCAACTATTTTTGGTATTGATGAAATTAATATTTCATTTATGACATTGGAGTCACCGGCGTTTTCCCATCCGACATATACTTCTTCTCTTTTTACGGGAAGTTCAAAATCAATTGCAAGATTTATTGCTTCCACCAACTGGCTACCATTGGCAGTTTTTGGAAAAGGAAAAATACGGGAGTACACTTTGTCTTCAGGAATTGCAATAATAGCGTAACAAGAGTTAAGTTTTTCTTTATTCCAAATATCCTTTAGTGTTTTTGCAAGAAGTTCTTTATTAAGAACGACTCCTCCGGAAACAATATTAATTTCAAGATTACTTTCTGCTAAAATAAGTTCATTTTTAGTATTAGCACGCTGTAGCCCCTTTTTAGGACGAAAGTATGAAACACGTATAGCATTATCACTAATTTCAACCCCAACTATTCTCTTTTTTTTTGTGAGAAGATTAAAAATATTCATAATAACTTTATTTCCAAATGCCTATTTATTATAACAAGTTTTATGTTTATATGTTATACTCGATATATTATACACAGTATATAAAAGTATATCAATGCTGTAAATAATATTATTAAGATAATAAATAGTTAAATAAAAAAATGCTTAAACATTTTGCGAAAGTTAACAAGTATTTATATTTTTTACTCGGTATAGTTATTATTTTTTCTGTTGGAATTGTCTATACAACAAAAGTCACTAAAGATGAAGAAGCTAAAATAAGAAAAGAAATGTTGGCCTTGACTCAAACTTATGCCAATGTTCTTGATGCTGGAAAATTTGCCAGTTTGCAACAAAATTTAACAGACAAAGAAAATCCAGATTATAAAATAATTAAGGATAAACTTATTTCTATCGCTGATTCAAGTAAAACCTTAGGAATAAAGTGGATTTATACGATAATTCCCAAGGATGACCAAATTGTTTTTTCAGTGGATTCAATTCTTGTTGATTCTCCAGAATATAGTGACCCAGGAGATGTTTACGTTGATGCGAATCCTAGTTTTATTAATGCTGTAAAAAAAGCATGGGAAATTAGAATATCCTCAATTACCGAGCCATATACTGACAAATGGGGAACATTCATTTCCACAATTGTACCTATCGTTGATAAAGAAAATAATATAACAACTAGCGTACTTGCTTCTGATATGGATTATAAATTGTTTTATCAAGGAAGGATAGACAATGCAAGGAGATTGCCTGCCATGGTTACTATTTTATTATTAGTATCGTTTTCTTATTTATTTTTTTATATTATTTCTATTAAAAAAGATAGGCAAAGAATTTTAGCTTTGACGTCAGATATAGCAAAAAGTAAAAATAATATTTTAGATGATGATCTACGTATGAAGACAATAATATCTTCTATTGGAGAGGGTTTAATCATTATCGATAGAAAATATAGAATAAAACTTTTAAATCCAAAAGCGACAGAGCTTTTAGGATATAAGAAAAATGAAATTTTAGGAAAAGATTTGCGAGATGTTGTAAAAATAATAAAAAATAAAACAGAACTTTCTTTTAACGAATGGCCAACTGAAAAAACATTTATTACGAAACAAATAACCACGACTTCTCTCG
>JBAXFW010000097.1:0-2538 GCA_037139635.1 bacterium
AATGTGTAAAAAGAATAGTTACCGATTTAGCTGTTATGGATGTTACTCCAAATGGATTTAAATTACTCGAAAGAGCACCTGGTGTTACGGTTGAAGAAATTATTGCTAATGCTAAAAGTGCAAAAGTAAATGAAAAGAGAACTGAAAATTTAGTTGATTTAGTAAAAAAGGAACTAATGCTTGAGCGTAGCGATGTTTCAGAGCCATTTTTTGTACCTAAGAATATTTCTTTTGAAGAATTTATGGAAAAGTCAAAGTTTGTTTTCCTGGGTCTGCATGGTGGCGATGGAGAAAATGGTAATATCCAAAAACTTTTAGCTGATAAAAATATTAAATATAATGGCTCTGATGAAATAACTTCAAAGCTTTGCATGGATAAATTTGAGGCTGGGGAATTGATTCGAGCAATTAAAATGGAAAATATTGGTATTGCTCCTCAAAAAATCATCACACTAGGAAATCTTAAAATAAATGAAGCAAAAAATCTATGGCGAAAATTGCGTTCTGATTTCAGGGCGAAAACTTTGATTGTCAAACCAAAAGATGATGGTTGCTCGACAGGAGTTGCGCATTTGTTTACTGAACAGGATTTAGAAAATTATTTGAAATCTGCTATTTTAGGAGAAAAATTTATTCCTGCCGGAGTGTTAAAAAATCAAAATACTATTATTGAGATGCCTAATGAAAAAATTTCAGAACTTCTTTTTGAAAAATTTATTGAAACTGATTCTGTTAGCTCCAAAGGCAACAAATTGAAACATACCAAACTTTCTGGTTGGATAGAAGTTACGATTGGAATTTTACAGAAAAATAAAAAATTACATGCTTTTAATCCAAGTATCACAATTGCTGAAGGTGAAGTCTTGTCTTTGGAAGAAAAATTTCAAGGAGGTACTGGCATAAATATTACTCCACCACCTATAGAAATTGTAAAACCAAAAGCGCTTAAAAATGCTAAAGAATTAGCTGAAAAATTGGCAACTGAAATTAGAATAAAAGATTACGCACGAATAGATGCATTTATGAACATAAATACTGGAGCATTGCTTGTGATTGAAATAAATACTTTACCAGGGCTTACTCCTTCGACGGTTATATATCATCAAGCATTGTCTGAAAAACCAGCAATTTTTCCTAGAGAATTACTAGAGAAAATTATAAAAAATACTGGATATTAAAAATGAAGAAATTACCTCTCTCTTATATTGAGATTAATAAAAAATCATTAATCTATAATTGTCAGCAGTTTAGAAATTTTGTTAAAAAAGGAACACAAATTTCTGCCGTTATAAAATCGAATGCTTATGGCCACGGAAGCCTTGAAGTAGTCAAAATTCTTAATCCATTTGTCGATTATTTTCAAGTAAATTCTTTTCGAGAACTAGAAGCAATAAAGAAAATATCAAAAAAACCAATTTTAGTTTTAGGTTATGTTTCAAAAAATGATTTAGCAAAAGCAATCTCAGCAGGTTGTATTTTGTCTGCTTTTGATTTTGAACATTTACTTTTGATAAATGAGGCTGCTCGAAAGCTTAATAAAAAACAGAAAATACATTTGGCGATTGATTCATTTTTAGGTAGAGAAGGTTTCATGCCTAGTGAAATTTCTAAAATTTTGCCAGAAATAAAAAAAATGAAAAATGTTACTGTTGATGGTATATATTCGCATTTTGCAAACATAGAAGATACTGCCAATTTTTCGCATGCTCAAAAGCAAATAAATATATATCAAAAAATTTGTATTTTATTTAAAAATAATAATTATAAAAATATTAAAACACACATTTCTGCTACTTCTGGAGCCTTGGTGTACGAACAGGATAATGGTTTCAATAATATTGTTCGAATTGGTATTGGAATTTATGGCTTATGGCCATCTTTATATTTAGAAAAAAATTGGAAAAATAAAATAAACTTAAAACCAATTCTTCGATTTGTGACTCATGTTGCGCAAATAAAAACCTTAACAAAAGGATATTCAGTTGGTTATGGGCTTACGTATGTTACAAAAAAAGAAACAAGAGTAGCTGTGATCCCAGTTGGTTATGCTGATGGTTTTGATCGATCTTTATCAAATATCGGTGAAGTTTTAATAAAAGGAATAAAATGTCGAGTTTTAGGAAGAGTTGCTATGAATATGTTTGTAGTTGATGTGAGCAATATTCCTGATTTAAATACGGAAGAAGAGGTAATAATAATAGGGAAACAGGGTCAAGGTGAAATTTCAGTTGAGGAAATTGCCAAAAAAGCTAATACTATAAATTATGAAATTATTGCTCAATTAAACCCGTTAATACCTAGAATTATCGTGTAGTAATTTCGGGTTGCATTTATAGGCTTTTTGTACTAATATATAAATATGTCACAAGATAGACTTATAAAACTTGGTTGCACGACCTGTAAACGAATAAACTACTGGTCTAGTAAGAACAAGAAACTCGTTACTAAAAAAATCGAGCTAAAAAAATATTGTAAATGGTGTAAAAAGGTTGTTAAACACAAAGAAGTAAAGAAATAATTCTTTGCTATTACTAATTG
>JBAXFW010000098.1:0-2533 GCA_037139635.1 bacterium
GGAACGATTCATTCTCGCTCAAAAAAAGTTCGAGCAAATGATATAATGACACCACATCGTTAAAGTTATCTAGTGTATTTAGTTCAAATACCCTTAGTGGTAAAGACAATTTAGCGGTTCCAAATCCCGTTTCTCTGTCATAAATAATTTTATCTTCAAACACTAATTTTAGAACTAGGTGTTTTGATTTTAAGTCGTCTTTTATCCAGTAAAGATAAGGATTCTTTAAGAAATTAAAAGTTATATCAAGAGCGGTTCCAAAGTCTGGCTTTCTACCTCGCAATAGTTCGCTTTGATTTTCTAATATCAGTTCTTCATTGGTTAATTTTTCAATTTCTTTTTCATAGGTTTTTATCAAACTAGAATTTTTTGTTTGAGACAATCTATCTAAAAACATTCTGATTTTTGAACGAACATCATCTAAATCTTTTTCGTGATTCTTTTTTATACTATCTACTTCAGTAAGTCTTTTATTCCAAACATCAAGTAAAATTTCTTTTGTAAGATTTAAAGTTTTTTCTTTTGGTTTTATAGAGCGTAATATTTCTGCAAATCTATCTTCCATCTCCTTTCTTTTAATTGTTTTACCTCTCAAAGGACATTCTTTGGTTTTGCAATGATAATAAGGATGTTTTCCGTTTCTTCCTGTTGTCCAACTTGCTGTCATCGGTTTAATACATTCAGAACATAAAACAAAACCTCTTAACGGAAATTCTTTGCTATTATCTTTTCTTGAGAATATTTTTATCTTTCCATTTAACTTATCTTGAATTTTTTCAAAAGTATATAAGTTAATTATTGGTTCGTGATGTCCTATTCTCCTACTTACACCCCAGTCTTTATATTCTATGTATCCAGCATATACAATACGAGTAAGAAGTCTTTTTACAGAATCTAAACTTATTTTTTTAGAACCATTAAATTTTTTTAATTGTAAGAAATTTTGAACTTCAACCTGATTTTCAAATCTTCCACTCGCAAATCCTTCAAGTACTTCTTTAAGAATACTTGCTTCGGGTTCAACTCTATTAAGAATATATCCGTGAACAGGATTCTTGCCCATTCTATACCCCACAGGAGAACAGAAAGCCCAATATCCATTTTCAAGACGAGCTTTGTGTTTTTGTATTACTTGTCTTTGATTTTGCTTTCTATCTAATTCTCCTTGAGCAGCTAACACTGTTTCTATAAAATTACCTTCGGGAGTATTTTCAAAAGTAAAATTCAAACATTCTACTTTTGCATTTCTTGCGTTAAACTCACGTCTTAATTTTAAATGAAAAACAGTATCACGCGCAAGTCTTTTTAGATCATCAAAAATAACAACAAAGTTCGTTATGGGATCTTTATCTAGAAAACCAAAAAGAGAAGCCATTGCTGGTCTATTCATAAAATCACCACCTCCAGTAAAACTATCTCTAAAGACTTTTACAACCTCATATCCTTTTTGGTTTGCATATTCTCTGCAACGATATTCTTGACTATCTAATCCGTGACCCTCAGTACTTTGTTTTATGGAGGATACTCGGCAATATATTATTGCTTTTTGCATATATCTATTTTACCATTAAATTCTTCAAAATAATTGTCTAGTATTGATTCAACCATAGAGTAAAGAACTTCCCGAAGTATCTGAACTTCAGAATCTGGCATTTCCTGACCCAATATTTCTTTACATCTCTCAATACTTACCATAGTGTTTTTAGACTGTTCCTGAGCTATTTTTAGCCATAAATTCGCCCTCCTCAGCTAGGTTTGTTTGATTCTCTAAATAATCAATTAGTTCTTTTTGTTCGTCTTTTTCATATTCACTTTGAGGCATTAATTCAGTAAATGCTTTCAATAAGGATTTTCTTGAAAACTTTTTATACCTGACAGCCTTAGCTAAACAAGGATATGTTCCAAGATTAGAATTATGAGTTAGAATTTTTTGATAGTTCGCTTCTATACTTCTCATATAATTTAAAAAACCTACTTATAAATTAGCAGGTAGTATCCAAGCGACCTGCCAATTTAAAAATAGGCTTTATTTGGACACTAATTGCAAAGGTCAAAAGACCCATTTGTTTATGAGTAAAAGCAAAACATAATTATGATTTTCTTTAGAAAAGAAAAAAACTTAAGTAGAAATACAAAAGTTCACATCAAATGATGTAATGCTTTTATACCTCTGCTTAAGTTTTCTAGTTACTGCGATAAAACAATCGTTTCTTAATTCGTAATTGAGGTTTACGTTACCTTTTTAGTTAACTAGCTATTAAACAACAAGTCTCTTCTACACTAAAACCCGAAGTGGTGTACGTTACACACTATTTACGCATAGGATTTGCAAAAGATGACAATTAAGTCTGACTTAGGTTATAACTCATATGTAAGAACAATCTAAATAAATTGTATACCGATTATTTATATTTGTAAAGAGATTTTATTTCTAAAATTTATTTAGGAAATTATTTTTGATAAAAGTCTAGCCCACAAACTAACCTTTAGTTCTTTCTTTCTAGAGTAGATTTTTAATGCAACAGTATGTAAA
>JBAXFW010000099.1:0-2508 GCA_037139635.1 bacterium
TTTCTTGTTTACTCCTAAAAAACAATTTTCTAATTATTATAGTTATCATATATTTATTAACCATAGGATCATAAACTAAATCACTATTATAACCTTTTTTAAAAAATTCTTGTTGTCTTTGGTTCTGAAAAACTAAACTCATCGCTATGTCATATCTTGGATCTCCAGCCATTATTGAACCCAAATCAATAATTCCTGTAACTTTTGACCCTTGAATAAAAAAATGATTTTGATGTATATCTTTATGCAGAAGGGATGCTTTTCCAAAATCTAATTGTTCAATTTCTTTATAGATATTCTTTATTTTATTTGCGTCTTCATTTGTAACAAAATTATTATTAACACAGAACTCAAGAGCTCTATTGTGGTGTTCATTTTGCGATTTACAATATTCATTCCAACTAGAAAATTTCCCAACTAAAATGTCGTCTTTTGCTGTTAATTGTCCAAAACCTTCTAATTTAGTTTCGTTAATTTTTTTTAATATTTCTCCTAGGTGTTCGTAGATTATGTCATTTTGTTCTTGAGAAGGTTTAGCTTCACTAATAGTTTCTCCTATAGCAGAAGTCATAATTGCAGTTGGTTGTCCTATCGATATAGGTTTTTCTTTGTAAGCAATTATTTTTGGAACTGGCACTCCTTTTTCTTCAAAGATTTTATAAGCCAACTGTTCAACTTCAAATACATTTGGATCTTTATTTATTCTAATAAAAACAATTTCATTATCTAGAATGGCCTTATATACTTGGCTTTGGTATCCTTTTGTTATTTTCTCTGCATTCTTAATGTTAAAACCAAAATCAGACTTGATGGCATTTTCCAGAGAATTTCCTTCTAATTTAGTTACATTATGGGCTTCAATCATATAATTATTATATCTTAAGTAAATTATTTTGTATAATTTCAAATCAAACATCATTTTAAGTTCAAGTAGGGTTGACAAATCTATAAAATATGATATCATATGCAAATTGATAGTTCTTTTATGTATTTAGATTGGTTTTTAAAGCAGATGATAATGTCTTTTTTGAAAACCAATTTAAATTAAATATATTATGATAACAATTGATTTTGAACAATTATTTACAACTGATCCAACCCTTTCCAAGGTTCCAAAAAAAGTTTTTGATTGGGTAATCGCAAGGGAAAAAGAATTTCCTGAAATTGAATACCAAATAAGATTTTCTGAAAGGAATTTGGAAAAAGAAAAAGCCGAGGGTATAGATCTTGATAGATATGAGATAATTTACGGCCCATCGCTTCTACAATTGAGAAACGTAATTTTTCCATTAAGTAAACATGTTTGGTATGTTAGATTAATTGGAAATATTCGTGATGCAATTGATGCGTCTAGATTGATACCATTATTAAATAGTGGTGATCCTCGGATTGAAATTATTCATTCAAAAAATGAACGGGATTGTCCTAGGGGTTACGTTAGAATTAATCAGATTACATCTTCCGAGGAAGAGATGGTTAATATTAATTTTGACCGTAATATTAATGATGAATGGGAATTCCGCGGAACTACTCAAGAATTTATGGATCAGAAAGTAAAGCCACTTTTGAATTAGCAACATTAACCGTCATAGATAATACTAGGCGGTTTTTTTATTACTTTCATTCGAACACCATCCTAAGTTTCGAGTGAGGGAATTTTGTCCTTATTGTATAAGGCAAATTTATATTGACAAATAGATATTTATATGCTATACTTGTAATAGTTCTTTCTGTACAGAAAGATTGCTTAACAGCTCCAGGGTTATCTTTATCCTCTGTAAAATGTATAAAGAAATAGTTCTTTTAAAAACATCGTACGATGGAAAAAATTGAGATTACAAATGGTCCCTCAAGAGAGGAGATGTTTGACGGTTTACGTCTTTTTTCCGAAAAAAGGCTCGTTCCATTTATTATTGAAAAGAATAATATGGAAAGATGGGTAGCGGTAATTGTTAATTCTATTCAAGCTGAAGATGAAAGCGGCCACTCATGGAATCTAACTTTATTTATTGGCAAAAAATTTATTTCGGAAGATTTTTTTGTTTCCAAACCCGAAAAAAAAGAGGAAGGAGTAATTTCAAAAAAAGTAGATTTTGCTTTTTTCCGCCAGCTTTGTGAAGATGATTACCTTGTTGAGGCATTCAAAAAAAATCTTGTCAAGGTAAAGGCTTATTATTCAACAAAGACAAGAAAGGGGTATATTTCATTTCAAAAAATATATCCAGACGGCTCCCTAAAAATAGTTGGTATTTCCACTTCTGGCTATTTTACCACCCTTTCGCTGGGAGAAAAAATAGTATTTTCTAATTTTGGTGGAGCGGTAACCACTGAGCCATTATGCTCGGTCGTAGTAGCAACATCAGATAAGTACAAAATTGGAACCATCCTGGATAAAATCCCAGACGATGCAGTTCCGGTAGATCAATTCTACTCAAAATAATTATACGCCTACAGGAAAGTATGCTTACGCACTTCTGTAGGCGTATTTTCTTTTATATATATTAATAC
>JBAXFW010000100.1:0-2479 GCA_037139635.1 bacterium
GGTGCAAAGTAAGCCCTAGCTCATTATGTAAATATCCCTTTACCTTTAAAACAATACCTTTCAAAAACTCTTTATCATTATGTATAAAAACCATATCATCTACATACCTGCCATAATATCTAACCCCAAAATTTTCACGAATAGAATGATCTAACTCATCTAAATAAATATTACCAAAAAGCTGACTGGTAAGATTCCCAATCGGGAAACCTTTATCTTTCTGTGAAAAAAACAAACTTTTTGACTTTGGTAACCCGTCCCAGTCTTTACTACTTCCTTTCATATGACAATGCTTTGTCGGGTCATTAAAAATAACTTCATAAATCAAATATAATATAAGATCGACATCAAAATCTAGATTCTTAAAAGCCCTCAACCTCTCTTCGATTTTCCGATAAAGAATACTCCTGTCCATGGCCATAAAATATCCTTGAATGTCTAGCTTTAAAATCCAAGTATCTTTTTGATAATTTTTTGAACAAGAACGAATGAAATGATTAACTCTTTTTATACCTTCGGATGTTCCCTTTCCTTTTCTACAACTATAACTATCTTTAATAAAATGCTCGTCAAAAATAGGATTGATATAATTAAAAATCAAATGGTGCACAACACGATCTCTAAAATCCGCCGCAAATATCTCTCTTTGTACTGGTTTATAAACAATAAAGCAAATACTCTGCCCAATCTTATATTTACGATTTATTATCTGCTCATAGAGAGCAAACAATTTATTTTCATAATCAACCTCGAAAGCCAGAGCATTAGCGGTTGATCTCTTATTTTTTCGGGTATCAAAATATGCACGAAATAAATCGAGAAGAAGTTGTTGATCGTAATTTTTTTTAATCATTTTTGCAAGTCTTTATACAACGGACCGAAAAGCCGTTTGCACGGTTATTGTTATTGGCAGGGTTGACAGCAGTCGAATTGAAGTTCGGATTGTAGGCGTTGACACCGTTAGGACTACTAGACCAGTAGTTGCCGTTACCGCCCAGATTATTAAGCCCGGCACTACTGTAGTCGCGGTTGCCACCTAGCGCAAGAATAACCACTCAACTTATCACACAATTCTTTTAATGAGCTGTGTAATATATCCTGTTGTCGAATAATATTCCTCACTTTAAGTAAGGGGGTTATTGGATTTGCTATGCACGCTTGTCTATGCTCTGGCAATAGACAATTCTGGCACGTTTTTATCATTTACTTTTACTTCTAATAATTTTACTGCACTATATTTACCCCATGCATTTAGCTGTTTAGAAACATTTTCAATACCTTGATTGATTTCAACAAAAGGTTTAATCCCTAATTGATTAAAATCTTGCATCAGTCGTATTAATAAACGAACTGTCTCCAAATTCTCTTTTGCTTTGCTTATATAAACAGTCTTGTCTTCCGCTTTGTTCGCACGATAAATATTTTTAATCAAATCCATTCCTTCATTTTTTAAATCCTGTCCGATAGTGTACTTATATTCTCGAGAAAAATCACTCGAAGTTTGAAAAAGCATAAACACCAATCTATAGCTAACTTTATACACTGGTAAATTATAATAAATTGCCATTTTTTTAAAAAATTTATATCACTTCGTGATAAACATAAAAACAACCCAGTGTCCTTTTCTAAAAAAGAAAAGGACCAAATAATCAAATTAAAAATTAATCCTTAATACAACGGACCGAAAAGCCGTTTGCACGGTTATTGGTATTGACAGGGTAGACAGCAGTCGAAGTGAAGTACGTATTGTAGGCGTAGACACCGTTAGGACTACTAGACCAGTAGCTGCCGTTAAAGCCCAGATTATTAAGCTCGGCACTACTGTAGGCGCGGCTGCCACCTGATGGAAGTTTTAGTAATGAACCAGCTGCGGTTTCTCTACAAGTAGATGAGCCACCGCACGTTGCTGTCGTAAAACCTACTATTGCGTTTGTTAATGTTTGCCATTCTGCACTAGTTGGAATTCTAAATCCAGAAGGACAAGGATTATTTGTTCCATTTATACCACTCCATAATGTTTGTTGTGGTGTGCGCCAGTCCCAAGGGGAAACATTGGCTACTGTGACAAAAGAAGACCCTGGTGTGTCTGTACTTACGGGACCTGTAGTTACACTACTTGTTAGTATTTGATGCCCATCAGCATATCGTCCCCACTGGTATAAGTGTCCATAAGATTGAGAATCATTATAAGCGGTTGCAACTCTAGTTGCACCAAGGTTTCGGTCAAGCCAACATTTTGTATCCGCTCCTACAACAGTTCCATAAGTAAAACCGTCAGAACCCACTACGGTATATAAACCACAAGCAAGAGGGCTCTCGATACTTACCAAAGCCAAACTAGTCCCGACCTCATAATAGGAATCATTGTTCCCCCCATCCTTAGACATCTTGTTATCAGTAGAAGTGTAAGCAATACTTTCTAAAGTAGCATCGATTTCAAATGATTGGTCTTTCTCAGAACAGATGTAACGATAGACAA
>JBAXFW010000101.1:0-2469 GCA_037139635.1 bacterium
TTTCCAACTATGAGCTACAAAATCTTTTTCTGTTATTGATGAAATTGCAACCCTTGGGGGGCCGATGCCATCAAAAGCTGTATAACAAACATAAATATTCTTACCAATTTTAGTTAATCTTGGATCCTCACAACCAGAATTAGCATTATTAATTTTTTTATTTTCAAATTCCTCACGAGGTACATACACAGGCTCTGCAATTCTCTCAATTATGTCAGTACCATTTTTTGTCATAGCATAACCAAAAGAAGAAGTATTGTCTTTCGAAGAAGTGCGGTAAAGAATATGGATTTTTTTACCAATCATAATTGCAGCCGGATTAAATACTGCTTTATCTTCCCAGGGATGTTCTACTTTCGGAGTAAGTATCGGATTGCCTGAAAATCTTTTAAAATACCATTTTTCTTTATACTTTGGATACATACTAGAAATTAAATCAGATAAAGAAACATGCGCACAGCATGCAGTAGTATCCGCCGCACCATAATAAATTGAAAGGATATCTTTTTCTAAAATCGCACCACTTGGAAATACAACATTTGGAATATAGCCCGATAATTCATAAGGTTCTTCTGGTACTATTAATGGACCATCAGTTCTACCAATTATTTTTTTAGGATCATTAAAATCAAGCAAAAGTGCCTCAATGCCAAATACTCGCTCACGATTATCGGGTGTTTGAAAATAATTTTGAATATGAGAATAAATTAAAAGCCAACCATGTTTAGTTTTAATTGGTGGAGCACCAACTTCCACATGATCAAATTCTGTTCTTCTGGGATCAATGACACATTCATCTATATTTTTTTGCCATTTTTCCCAAAAAGAAACACTCCATAGTTCTTCAATTTTATCCACTTGTGCAATTACAATTTTTGCTGGTGGTGAATCAGTGTGTGCTGAAAAAATTACTGTTACTTTACCATTTATTCTTTCAGGAAAAAGTGTCATGGCTTTTGCATTAAAAGGAGTTACGAAATGTCTTTCATCAATCTTCTTTAAATCTTTTGATACTGCAACAGCAACCTTAATTCCTTCAGGACCAAGGGGGTATTTTGAAAGTGCAGTATAAAAAGTATAAAATTTACCTTCAAATAAAGTAATTCTTGGATCCTCACAACCATATTGATCCCATTCCTCACTTGGTGTAATAAATTGTGTACAATCTTTAAAATGAATTCCATCAGTACTTTTTCCTATTCCAACAACAGAAGTTTGATGAGGACTATGAAGTGCATCCACTGCAGAAATAGCACGATAAACACCGTAGATATTTTTTCCATGCTTTATGGGACACATATTAAAGGTGGCAAATTCTTCCCAGTAATGATCTCTATTTGGAATTAAAAATGGGTTATGTTCTGATCTTTTTACTACATACATATTAGTTTTTAGTTTTTTCTTTTTTTATTTTAATAATACCGGTCGTTGTCAGTTCCTTCAAAAATAATTTCAAATTTACAGTAGCTACACAAGACACCATATCGGCTCCTCCATAATAAATAAATAAATCTTCACCTTTTATAATAGCTCCACAAGAATAAACAATTCCTGATTTTAATCCTTCATTTTCATAAAAAGCATCTGGCTCTAAAATAGGAGTTTTCGAACGATATAAAATTTTAGTTGGATCTTTTAAATCTAAAATCATAGCCCAAAGTTTATAACGATGAGTCTCGTGAGGTTCCATAGCATGAAAGAAAAGAAGCCAACCATATTTTGTCTTAATTGGAGCACCTCCTACTCCCCGCATTCCTCTTTCTCGAAGTTGCCAATCAGGATGATTCTGATGGATGCTATATATAAACTTTGTTCCATCAAAAGAATTCATATCATCGACATACTCAATCAATATTTCAGGTGAAAGACTATGTAAAATAGCATATTTACCATTGATGCGCTCAGGAAAAATAACCCAATTTTTATGAACTTCCCCGGGTGGAGAAATTAATACCGGCTTTTTCCAATTCCATTTTTTATTTAAAAAATCTTCCAAACTTATTGAAATAAGTCCGATACGCACAGAACCCCAGCCATTAAATGCTGTATATGTCATATAAAGCATATTATCTATTTTCGTAACTCTAGGATCTTCTGCACCTCCGTTCCAGCCACCCCCGGAACTATAAAAAATTGGTTCACCAGTATCAACTGAATGATTTTTATGAATAAAAATTGGTTTAAAAGTTCGCTCAGAAAAATAATATCCATCATCACTTCCAGCATAACCTAAGGTAGAGATATCACTCACTCCGACTGCTCGGTAAATTATATGAACTTTTCCGTCATGCTCAAAAGCAGTAGGATTAAAAGTTGCAGTTGATTCCCAATAAGTATTTCGAGCTGGATGAATAATTGGGTTCCCGACAAAACGCTTTAATATTTTTTTAGGTTTTTCTACTACCTTTTTATATTTTTTAATTAAAACTATTTTTTTGGTAGTTTTTTTTGTTTTTTATACTTTCTTTT
>JBAXFW010000102.1:0-2398 GCA_037139635.1 bacterium
CCATTTATTGTTAAAACTTCCAATCTGGATATTAAAGTTTTAGGCACCAAATTCAATATCTCTTGCTATGCCGAAGATAATGTGATTCAAACGGTACTTAAAGAGGGAAGTGTGTCGGTCAGGAGAAATGGTGCCGGATTCTTCGAAAAAGATATCATCATGAAACCTAATCAAATGACCTCGTTTGATAAAACAACCAGCCAGACAAAAATCCAGGAAGTAGATACAAACTATTATACCCTTTGGACCAAAGGATTATTAAGTTTCGAAGAGATAGATTTTGCCAGAGTTATTAAAAAGCTCGAGCGGTTTTATAATATCTCGATCGTATTTTCAGATCCTCAAAAGCAAATTATTCGAATTAGTGGTAAACTTGATTTAAAGCATGGAAGAAAGGAGGTGATTGAATATCTGGAGAAAGTATCGATGTCCAGATTTGAGCAGATAAATGAGAATCAATACACTATAAACTAACAAAAAAAGAAAAGATCGAAAAAAAGGGTAAAATTGGGACTAATTTAAATATGTCCACTAATAAAAAAACTGTTGATTGGTATAATGAAAACGCTAATGGATATGCGGAACATGTCAGAAATAAGAATGACTCAATTTATCATTCTTTATATGAAAAACCAACTATGTATTCTTTGCTACCAAACATAAAAGGTAAAAAAGTTATAAGTTTAGGTTGTGGAAGCGGAGAAGATAGTAACTATTTAAAAAAGATGGGAGCAAGTAAATCTGTTGGTATTGATATATCAAAAAATTTAATTGAAATTGCTAAAACAAGTTATAAAAATTGTATTTTTGAAACTATGGATATGGAAAAATTAAATTTTTCAAATAAAAGTTTTGATTTTGCTTATTCTAGTTTAGCAATTCATTATTTAAAAGATTGGACTAAAACCTTTAAGGAAGTTTATAGAATACTTAAACCCAATTCATATTTTTTGTTTTCATGTGAACACCCAATAATGACATCCATGGAGGTATCAAAAAATGACGATTTAGAAAAGATACAATTACTAGCATTTATAAAAAATAAAAAAACAAAAGAAAAAACTATAATCGGTAATTATTTAGATCGAAAGGAATTAAGTATTAAATTTAATACAGACAAAACAAGCACTGTGACAACTTGGCATAAGTCAATTAGTGAAATAATAAATGAGGCAAGAAAAGCAGGATTTTTGATTGAAAATTTTGTTGAACCTAAGCCATCATTAAAAATGAAATCTATTAAACCTGATGATTATGTAAAGTTAAACAAAATACCAAAATTTATGATTTTTAAATTAATTAAATTAAGATAAAAAATAAAATTATATGGAAAATATTTTTAATCAAGCTCCCTTTCAGTGTCGTATGGATTGGGGAATAAGAGGAGTCAAAGAAGCATCTTTAAGGGGTGATATTATTATTGTTGTTGATGTTTTAAGTTTTTCTTCTGCCATTACAAATGCTGTACATCAAGAAGCAATAATTTATCCTTTCCCTAGAACTGGAGATATTAATGAATTTGGAAAATTGGTTGAAGCAGAAGTTTGCATATTAGAAAGGACAAGGGCTCGTGAATTAGGATTACCTTCATTGTCTGCAACTTCATTTAACGAATCTCATAAAGGAAAAAGATATGTAATATCTTCTATTAATGGAGCTACCTGCGTAAAAGAAGCAAATGAAAATAATTATATTTTTATTGGTTGTTTATTAAATGCTTCAGCTATTGCTGATGTTGTTAATAAAATTCAAAAAGATAAATATTTAAATATCACAGTAATCGCTAGTGGTGAAAGATGGAGTGGCTCAAAAGATGAACTGAGAGATTTAAGACCAAGTATTGAGGATTATTTAGGAGCGGGAGCAATATTAGAATTGTTAGATGGTACAAAATCACCAGAAGCAAAAGTTTGTATTGGAGCTTATAAAAATTCCAAGCCAGAATTAGATGAATTAATATTTGATTCTAGTAGTGGTAGAGAATTATCAAATATGGGATTTCCTGAAGATATAAAATTCTGTTCTCAAATTAATGTATTTAAAGAAGTACCAATACTTACTCAAGATGATAATGGATATTCTTATTTTAAGAATTATTCTAATTAGAATATAAAAGTGTTACTTTTATATTTTCTATCCCGAAACTTTTCCAAAATGAATTCAGATTCTGCCCGCATTCATTCCCCAGACCCCTTTCTGCGGGCAGAATCTGGAGAGAGAACCCCGCCGAATTCAAGAAAAGAGAATCAGCCGAAGTTTTGCGGAATCCGTGTCCCCAGAATATTGTTTCCGCAAAACTGAGTCCATTTTCTAAACGGCTCATTTAGGAGTATCTGAGCCGTTCGGCTCATCATTCTTCTGGAAAAAAGTTCGAGCAAATGATAGAATAAGTGCACAA
>JBAXFW010000103.1:0-2365 GCA_037139635.1 bacterium
TTATAATATATACTGTGGAACGACAAATTATAGTTAATGAAATAATCCATTACTTCTCTATCCTGGAGTCTTCTGTAAGGAATAGTAATTCCAACGGACTTACAGATATAAATAAATTTTCTGAAGATTTTTTCTGTAAATTACTAAATGCGATTTTCAATCTTAAGTTAGTTAACCTAAATATATTAAATTTAAATTTCCCATCCATTGACCTCGGTGATAAAGAAATGAGAATCTCATATCAAGTCACTTCAAATGCTACAAGTAAAAAAATAAAGGAAACAATAAAAAAATTTGAAGAAAAAAATCTTTCTTCGGAATTTAATTCGTTAAAATTTATAATAATAACGACAAAAAAAATAAATTTCAAAACAAAGATTACTTGTCCAAAAAATGTAACTTTTAATCAAGATGAGGATATTTTAACTATATCTAAATTAACCAAACAAATAATGTCTTTTGATAATCCTAAAATGAAGAAAGTGCTTTCAATCTTAAAAGAAGAATTTGATAGCCAAAAAGATAACAAAAGTGAACAGGTATTGGTTAACGAAGTTGAAACAATTGCTGATTTGATTGTTTTTCTAAGCAAAAACAAAATTTTAAACGATAAAACTTGTAGTGAAGAACCAGACCCTCAGAAAAAAATAGAATATAGATTTGCAAACGAATCAAAGTTCTTAAAATCTCAAATTGTTGATTTATTACCAAGATATTCATTCGCTCGTAATGAAGTAGACGAAAAGCTTGGACTAGATTCTGTAAAAATTGGTTTTATAAGAGATTTTTTAAGAATAAAAAGCAATATTTTATTAACACAAGCTAATGGAGACCCTAAAAAAGCTCTAGATAATTTAACTGAATATCTTTCCTCTGAAATTGGTAACAATGGTAAAAAATATGATTATCAAGCAATAAGGTTCTATCTATTGGATGAACTTATTAAGTGCAATGTTTTTCCAAATTAGTTATGATTAACAAAGATGAAACAATTAAAACTTCATCCCCTTATCTAGGTTTTTTAATCTTGAAAAAAATAATCAAAGCTAAAGATGAAAAATTAATGCTTGATGAAATTGTTATAAATCTAAAACAAGAATTAAGCACCATAAATCATAGACAGATAATCTTTTCTTTAATCTTCTTATATCAGTCGGGAATAATTGAATTTGCAGAACCTTATATTTACAAAAAATGATTAAATTATTAAAATTATATTCAATACCAAGAACTTTTGACCCAATAGAATTTAAAGATGGGGTTAACCTAATTTTAGGTGAAAAATTTTCTGAAACAAAATCAAGTTCTCGTAAAGACAAAAAGACTAATGGTGTAGGTAAATCTATCTCAATTGAATTTATTAATTTTTGTTTATTTAAAGATGCTGATTCTAGTCGTGTTACAAAAATACCTTTTGATAAATTCGCCTATGAGGCAAAAATCTGTTTAGATTTAATAATAAATAATAAAAAAATAACGATAGAGAGAACCATAAATGAACCTGACAAACCTTCAATAGAGATAAATGGGGAAATAACTTTATATAAAAATATTGACGACGCATTGTCATATCTGACAAATATTTTTTATGAAGGAAACAAAGAAAACGATTTAGAGAAACCCAGCTTTAGAGAGTTAATAGGGCCATTGATAAGAGACGAGAACTCAGAATTTCAAAATATTGTAAATTGCTATGATTTAAAAGAGAAAATTCCAAATTCAGATCTTATTAAAACACATTTATATTTGTTTGGAATTAATCCAATCTTCGTTAAAGAAATAAAAAAAATTTTTAAACAAATTGAAGAGAAATCCCAAACACAAGGGCACCTAAGAAAAAGGTTAACCGAATCAGGAAGAAAAAAAATTTCTGACGTCAAAGCAGAATTAAACGCGTTAGAGCTGGAGCTATCTAGGGTTGAAGATTCCCTTGATAAATTCAGAACAGAGCCAATTTTTCAACAAAATCAAAATACACTTGTAAAAATTGATTCAGATATAGAGAAACTAAGAATAAAACAAATCGCGTTGAAATATGAACTCAAACGTATTGAATCAATGCCTAAAGTTGAAAATATTAATACAGGTGATATCCAGATAATTTACAATAAGTTTAAAGAAGGATTAGGTCAAATTGTATCTAAATCAATAAATGAAGTGTTAGACTTTAAAAAGAAAATAGAAAAATACCAAAATCTACTAATAAATGAAAGAGCTGATGAAATCAGATTAAATATACAGAGTATCCAAGAAGAACTAAACAATCTAGATGAAAAAAGAGCAGGTATCCTTATTCATATTGATAAAAAAGATTCACTAGGTGTTTTAAAAGAAAGTTTTTATACTTACACAAAGAGAAAAGATG
>JBAXFW010000104.1:0-2230 GCA_037139635.1 bacterium
CCTACGAGGAAGGGGTAAAACCCCTTCCCTTTGAATCTTGTCTAATACATGATAAGTCGTACAAAAATCGGGAGGGTTTTTTGGTACAAACGAAACCAAAATGGCTAACGGATTTAGGCATCTGGAAAAAGGATTCTCAGGGAAATTTAGTCTTAACAGAAATAATTCAAACCAATAATCATAAAGCAAGCAATAATAGAAAAATTAAAGCCTTAGATGGTTTTTGCGATTTCTATCAACCATTATGGAAATCAAAAAAAGTAACATTATTGTTTTTGACTTTTACAAGGGCAAATTTTGCAAAAAAATCATTTGTGTCTATGGTAAAAATTGTAAAAAATTATTTTGAAAGAAATGAAACAGCTGTTCTTGATTATATATGGACTTGTGAAGTTTCTGAAAATAATCATTGGCACTATCATTTAGCTATTGCAATAAATAGGGTAAAATGGAAAGAAATACCTAAAAGATTCTTTTTTGAAAGATTATGGGGTCAAAGAACTGAAATAAACTTTGTAAAAAAGAATATTAAATATTACATGTCTAAATACTTTGCTAAGTCAAATTATAGAATAGAAGGATTAATGTCTTATGGAGGTACTAAAAATTATAAAAAGAAAATATCATGATAAATTGTAAAAATTGTAATAAACCATTTCAATCAACTTTTAATAAAGGAAGTGAACAATTATATTGTTCTATAAAGTGCAGACAAGAAAATGCACAAAAAAGAATGTATGAAAGAATTAAGAATGATATTATGGGAAGTTCCCAGGGAAATATGGAAAAACCCATAGTATCACATGAACAAACATATAGACCTTCATATAATCATAATGAATTAATGGATTTAAAAATTGAATTAGAAAGAATGAAATATGAACAAAAAATAAAAGATATTGAAAATCAATATGCTATTGCTATGAATCAAGTAAATAATCAAATGCAAAATATCCTAAATAAAATGGAAGAACAAGAAAATGAATATGTAGATGAATCGCCAAGTGAATTTGAAAAAATAATATCCGGTATTGCACCTTTAATTCTTGAAAGAATAAAAAACAAAGCCTAACTTCTTTTCACCTTTAACAATAATAATATGAGAGAAAATAAACAACTTTTATTTAGAATGTCGGAAGCTGATTACGATCAGCTTACGACATTGTCAAATGAATTTAAATTAAGTAGAAACGAATATTTGAGAACTATGGTTCGTATAAATTATTTAGTTAGGGAATATGCAAATGGAAACTTTAAGGCAAAGTATAAAAATGACTTTGGTTGGGAATTGCCAGAGGGAATGGTTGAAGATATGATTCAACAAATGGCAAAGTCTATTCCTGAAATTGCTAAGAATGTCGATATTAAAATAGCTAAGAAAAAGCCTAGTTCAAACCTTAAACTAACCATGTCAAAGGGTATATAAAGGCTTAAAATAGCCTAGTTATACACAGATTGTTAATAAAGTGATATCACAGTTATAGTAATCTTTTATAAATTTGGATATGGGCAACGTTGAGGAACGACCCATAACCAACTCAAAGAATGGGGGATTTGGTACATACCGAGTCCCCTTTTTCTATTTTATCCATTCTTTAGATTGGGAATAAACCTAATAAAACGTAATAAAAAAGCCCAAGAATAGGGAAAATTCTTAGGCTTAATAGGTTTTAAACCGACACGCTAATGTCGGATAACAAAGAAAACGCAACGACGAATTGCTTATGCAAATTACAATTTCAAGGGAAATATCCAAAAAGGATATTCCCCAAAAAAGTAAAAAGGTTAAGGAAACGCATTTAAAGGCTCAAATTGACGCCTTAAAGCGAGATATAAGGAATAATAACCTTGAAATTGGAAAACCCCTATATCAACACCTAAGCACTAAGAAAAACCCATCCTACGAGGAAGGGGTAAAACCCCTTCCCTTTGAATCTTGTCTAATACATGATAAAGCATACAAAAATCGGGAGGGTTTTTTGGTACAAACTGCTCCTAAATGGCTAACGGATTTAGGCGTCTGGAAAAAGGATTCTCAGGGAAATTTAGATTTAACTGAAATATATACAACCAATAATCATAAAGCAAGTAATCATAGAAAAATTAAAGCCCTAGATTCCTTTTGTAAATATTATCAACCATTATACAAATCAAAAAAAGTAACATTATTGTTTTTGACTTTTACAAGGGCAAATTTTGCTAATAAAACATTTCATAGTATGATGCAAAT
>JBAXFW010000105.1:0-2212 GCA_037139635.1 bacterium
CAAAGAATATCTTCTGGTTCACATACGGAACAAAGACAATACATTGGAGAAATATCAGATAGTGACACGGGTCTTGATTATTTAAATGCACGATACTATGATGGAGTAAGAGGGAGGTTCATTTCACAGGATTCTATGTTTTGGGGAGAACAGAATTTGATGGATCCACAATCTTTGAATTCATATTCTTATGCTAGGAGTAATCCGATAGGGTTGAGTGATCCGAGTGGACTAATAACAGGTATTCCTTGGGTAGATGTTGCAATAGGATTACTGTTACCAAATGTTGCCTATTCTCCGGCTCCAGGCGAGGAAAATAAAGTTAATTCTGAATTAGAAGGAAAAATAATGATAGCTGGATTTGCAAGTCCATCAGGGAAGGCAAGTGGGGCTGTTAATTTATTAGAAAAAGAAGGATTACAAGTTGGAAAATTCACAGGTGATGAGTTAGTTTTAAGGGGAGGAAGTATTGCCAATCAAACTACTCAAAAAATTGATGATGCAATTAATAGTTCTATTTTAAGAGGAGGAGAAGGATTTTCTGTTCAATGTAGTACTAACTGTACTAAAATTAATCAACTTAGTTTTCTTGGTAAGTATTTGCCAAATAAAGAAGTTGCAGTGACAACTGTTAATAAGATTCGTGAGTTAGGAGGAGATGTAATAAAAACTCCAGGTTTTGGGGAACATGCAACTGTTATAAACCTCGATGGGCTCAAGGCAAGTTCTATATTAAATGAAATTTATAAAAATATTAAACACCTAATAAAATAGTATGAAAAAAATCCTAATAGACACTAAAAACAATTGGCCGTTTCTTGCTGATTTCAATAATAGAGATATAAATGGATCAATATGTGGTTTTAATACTTTTACCACAATGGAATTTGAAAATGTTATTATTGAACCTATCGAAGGTCAAAAAGTCTGGCTTTCAGACGGTGAATTAGAAATTAAAGGAGAGTTAGCCTTACAGGGTCATTTATGGACTGTCATTCCTGATGAGGAAGGATTTAAAGATGTTGATGAAAAAGCATCTTATCACAATAAAAATTTATCAAAAATAAATTATAATAATCAAAAAATGGATGATGAAAATGGGAATTGTAAAAAGTGTAATCATCCTTTTGGTTCTCATCTAGTAATTGCTTATGATAAGACTAATTTATCAAAAGGCGGAGAAATAAAATGTCCTGTTGAAAGCTGCTCTTGTTCATTCATAATTGATTTTAATTTAAAATAAAATTTATAAGCAAATGGGGTCAGCCACCATTTGTGCAATAAAAAGAGTGAAAAAGAATGGTGGCTGACCCCAATTCTCCAATCTGCTTTAATGAGATTAATTAAAATCGAAGATGGTCGAGTTATTATTCACACAGCATTTACGCATTAATAATATGATAAAATATACTCCAATATATAATTCAAATAAAAAATTTCCGTTTTTTGAAGGATTTATAGAAATGTATGATCAAGATTTTTGGTTTAGTTATGCTAACGAAAATGAATACTGGGATGTAGTTTGTGATAATGATTCTTTGTTTGATCAAAATTATAAGCGTATAAATTTTGGAAAAAAAGAAATTATTTATGGCTTAATTTCTGATATAAATAAAATATTAGAAATTCCTGACTTAAATAGTTTTTGGAATTTTAAAAATCAATTATGGGAATCGGTACAATCAAAGATATTTAAAGATATCCCTGAAGCTCGTGAATGGCTCATCTCTGTACGTGACTATATGCAAGAAAAATTAGATAACCTTAAATATGATAAGATATAGAAGGTAGGAACACTAAAAAATGTAGTTCTTTTTAAAAATTAATTCTGATCACCTTGGCTCCACAAGTGTCGTATCAGACAATGCTGGAGGTGTAGTAGAAAATCTAGATTACTATCCATATGGAGAACAAAGAATATCTTCTGGTTCACATACGGAACAAAGACAATACATTGGAGAAATATCAGATAGTGACACGGGTCTTGATTATTTAAATGCACGATACTATGATGGAGTAAGAGGGAGGTTCATTTCACAAGATTCAATGTTTTGGAATTTTGATCAAGACAAAGATACTTTTGCCAATTTCTTAAACAATCCACAAGTGCAAAATAGTTATTCATATGCAAATGGAAATCCGGTAAATAATTCTGACCCGAAAGGGAAATGGTCACAAGGACAAATCGAAGGAGCGAATTATCTTTATGAGA
>JBAXFW010000106.1:0-2108 GCA_037139635.1 bacterium
ACGGAGGAGGAAGTAATGGTGGTTACGGTGGGGGTTCCCGCGGTGGTCGCCGAGAGTACTAATTCTTTAAACTTTAAAACAGCCCTGTCACTTGCGAGTGACAGGGCTGTTTGCGTATAGGTATAATTTTTGGTATAGTCTTTAGGTAAAAAATATTTGAGTGTGTAGTTCAGTTCCGCCAGAGGAGGATAAAGTCCGAACACTACTTGAATCGTGTTTTTAGTAAATATAATTTTATAGTTGTATGAGCGTGTAGTTCAGTGGTAGAACGCTGTCCTGATAAGACAGAGGTCGATGGTCCGATTCCATCCACGCTCACAATGTAAAAAATAAGCAAATGGTTTTGCTTATTTCGTTGTGAGGACCGCAGCGATGTTTTGCTAACAGGCAAAACCGCGAGGGGCGGGCTGCGAAAATTTCGAGCGACGGCGAGAAATTATTTGTAGCCACAAAAGAGCTAATTTGGGCATTTGACAAAATGTTAAATTTTTTGTATTGTAAAAATAGAAAATTGAAAAATGAATATTAACCTAAATAAATTTATAGCCATGGAAGAATCGAAGAATCCTTTTCCGTTTAGGCTTTACGGAAGACCTGACAAAGTGAGTCAGCCATTGTTAGAAGTCGTTTCAGTTTTGCTTGAAACAAAAATTGGTGAAACAAACTTTAAGCCATTTTCTTGTGGTGAGTATTTATGCCACCATACTGAATCAATCCGGGACTGCGATGTATACGTTTTCTTGCAGCCAAGATATGGAAATGTGGAACAGCTGGCTTATGATTTAGATTTAGGTGAGACGATGATACTTGCCTTAAAACAAGGAGAGCCATACAGGATTACAGCAATAATTCCTTCTTTTCCTTATTCTAGGCAGGATAAATCAACGAATTTCAGGGAACCAGTTTTAGTGCAAAAAATTGCGATGCGCTACCAAATTGCTGGTGCAAACAGAATAGTTACTTTAAGAATGCACAACCCAAGTAGCTATAACGCACATTCGTTCACGATACCCATCGTGAATGTTCCAACAAAAAAACTTTTAATCAGGCATATCCTGAAAAAGGAATTTGATTTGCAAAAGTTTAAAATTGTTTCGCCAGATTTGGGTGCTGCGCCCGAATGCAGAAAAATTGCGCAAGAGCTTGGAATTCCTGGCAATATCATTATTATCAATAAATTTCATGACCCCAAACTATCGAATAAAACAGAAGTTATGGAAATAATTGGTGATCCAAGGGGGTATAACTGTATTATCCCTGATGATATTGCCGACACATGCGGAACAGCAAAGAATTCATTCTTTGCATTAAAAGAAGCAGGTGCCCTCGACATTTATTTTGCAGCAGTGCATCCTATTCTTTCTGGGAATGCCATACAAAATCTTGCTGAGGCAGACTTCAAAGGCATCTGGTTTAATGACACATGCGATTTGAATAATAAACTGGGAATAAAAAATCTAGAAATTATCCCAACCGCAAAGTGGATAGCTGAGATTGTAACAAACCTACACAACGGAGGATCAATTACGGATCTTTCCCGCAAGGTAGATTAATAATATAGAGAGAACTACTACGTAGTTCTCTCTTTTTTTATTGCAAATTATATTGTATACTCAAAATATGAAGAATAGAATTTTTATTAAAGATTTAAAAGATAATTTTACTAAAGAAGTCATTTTGGGAGGGTCAGTGGATGCTCGCCGTGACCAAGGGAAAATGGTTTTTTTTGATATGCGTGACATGACTGGGCGTGTGCAATGCGTTGTTTTACCGAACCATGCTGAGGCGATAGAAATAGCTAAAACTATTCGTCCTGAATGGGTCTTGAAAGTTACAGCCCTTGTGAACAAACGTCCTGAAAAAAATATTAAAACTGATGTATTGAATGGTGAACTCGAACTTGAAGTTACTGCCATTGAAGTGTTGAGCAGAGCGCAAGAATTACCTTTTGCAAGTGATGCAGAATTAAATATTGATACTTTGCTTGACTACAGACCGCTTACTTTGCGACGTGAACGTGAACGAGCAATTTTTAAAGTTCAAGATGCGATTCTTTATTCTTATCGAGAGTTTTTGAAAAATGAAGGATTTACAGAATTTCGTGCTCC
>JBAXFW010000107.1:0-2102 GCA_037139635.1 bacterium
GTCATGTTTAGATCTTCTAAAATAAAATAACAAAGCCAAAAAAACACAAAGTATTGCCAAGATACCATAAGGTGGAAAAAAATGTCCACCCAAAAGTAAAATGACATTGGATAGCATTAAAATACTCGAAAAAGTTACATCGAGATAATAAACCTCCTTAGCTTCATTAAAAAAGTGAAAATCATAAGAAACAATAAATACAACAAACAAAATTATTGCATACCAATATATATTAAAATAAATTGCAACAATGAGTGGTACTAAAAAGAATATATTACTCCATTTAAGAAATTTATTTTTTTCTTGCCCTAAGAAATTTTGCTTCATTTTATATAAATTATTATTTCTCTTTTAGATATTTACCAGCGACACTTAAAGCAAATGAAGGTAAGATAACAAAGACTGTTGCAAATAAAAGTCTAATCAATATTTGGCTTATATTTGAATCTGGTGCATCTGGCCCAGAACCTGTGATGACAACTAAAATACCAATAATTCCAAAAACAATAGATGAATAAATAAAAATTCTTGTTGCTATTTTTTGCATGATTTTATTATATCATTTTTTATAAATATATAAAAAATACGAGTCTTTTGCTATTAGTATAAAACTAGAATAAATTATTGACAATGTATCTAAAAAATTGTAATGTGTTAACAAATAACTCTTTGAAAAAAATTATTTTAGTTATGATGTTGGCCTTATGGATATTAGTAAAATTAGTATCTAGAGGGCTAATATAATAACTAACTTAAATCTAAAAATTATGGAAGCTACAACAATTGGGCTAAGAACTGAAATTTTAGAAAAAGTTCTAGCAAATGAAAAGCTGAAGAAACTTGTGCTTGGTAATCAATCGGATTTCCAACTAAAGTATTCTGGTCTCAATCCACAGCAAATTGTTGAGATAGAATACACACGCAGTATTTATGATAGAATGAGACCTCAGTTTGATTTGACTTTAAAAAGAATTGAGAATAGAAAAAACTCTTTGCAACAATTAGAAGAACTTCTTACTAAGTCTAAACTTCTATATCCGGATATATTTCGAATTACCGTTAAGAGCGAAAAGGTTAACTTTGTCATCTATTTGAAAAATTTTCAATTTCCAGTCCTTAAAAAGGATGAAAGGTTGGAAATACCATTATTGTTGGAACACGGCCTAAGGCTTGTTCTAGTTGGAAGTATTAAGGTACATGAACATGAAGGTAAAACGTATATTTCGCTTGGTAATCGAAGTGTTGGAAGTGGAGATTCATTGGATTCTCTTTACTTAACATTTTATCACGAGATAAATGAAAAATACGTCCGGCCTTTATACTCAGAGTATTTAAAAGACAACAGTCTTGTTACTGTTAGAGATGCAATTTTTAAACAATTTCATTCAGTAGATCATTCTAGACATAGACTTAAAACAGAAGAAGGGTCGAAAATTTTGAATGAGGTACAACTGTCCATTCTGAAGTATAAGGACTATCCTTACTTTTTTCAGGAGATATCTGAAGAAATTGCTTTTAAGACAAAACTTCTTACTGAACTGGAAAATATATCTGATCCCAAAATGGATATAATTGACAGGATGTATCTATGCAAAGAATATCATCTTTATGATTTTTCAGTAGTTCCTGGAAATGGTAAACGTTTCATTGCTGCGTTGCACGGTATACGTTTATGGGGTGAGGATGAGGAAAAAATAATGAAATATCTTACTACTGCCGGCTTTGGAGGAAGTATCCTCCTTTTTGAAGGAGACAGAATTGGTGTGCTTGAGCATTTTATAATAAAAGAAAAAAAGCTTGGAGCAATTATCCATAACACTGGGATGTGGCACGAATCTTACTTGCAAGAAATACTTGAACGTTCCTGGGTAGATGAAGAAGAAAAAGCATTTTGCAGATCAATCCCCTATAATATTAATGGGGAACATGGGTCAGAATTTAAATTAACTTCAGAAGACTTTTTGGGGAGAATTACTAACTTCCTTTAAGTTGAACAACAATGGATCAAACAGCAATGTTTGGTCCATTTTTTATATATATTTATATGACTTAAAAATACCCAGCAGTATATTGCTGGGTATTGATTTTATTAACGTAAATAG
>JBAXFW010000108.1:0-1966 GCA_037139635.1 bacterium
CTGAGAAACCCATCGCATGAAGTAAAGCGACTGCTGGCTTAAACCAATATACCAAAACCGATATTCCCGTAGCTCGCTCGGTGAGAAGATCAAAAACCAATAGAACAAACGGAATCCAAATGGAGGGCGCTGGAACAATTCCAAGAAATATCCCGAACTCCTTAAAAAAGCGCTTCATAAAACAGGCGTATATTTCTTGCCGAGACTTTATGGTTGCTGGGCCAACGAGGGGCGGCAACTTCTGCCTTGAAAAAAGGTGGTGTGTTTGTCGTTCATAAGACGCGGGCTGCCCGTGAGGGCCTATCCGCAAGAACGGCTCCGTATTGAGCGGAGACTCGTTCTGATTCAACAAGTGAAACGCGAACAAACAAACACACCATATGAATAAAACTGAACTCTACATCGGGCTCGATGTCCACAAAGAAACGATCACCGCGGCCGTGGCCGAAGGAGGCCGCGACGGGGAAGTCCGCCAGGCGGGGACGATCACCAACGACCTCCACGCCTTGGAAAAGCTCCTGCGGAGGATCCGAGGCGATCAGGAACGCACGCTGCACGTCTGCTACGAGGCGGGTCCGTGCGGATTCGTGATTGCCCGGCGGCTGAAGCAACTCCGGATCGAATGCACGGTCGTGGCCCCCTCGCTGATCCCCAAGAAGGCCGGTGACCGGATCAAGACCGACAAGCGGGATGCGGAAAAACTTGCCCGCTTGCTTCGGGCTGGTGACCTCTCGCCGGTGTATGTGCCGGATGCCACTGACGAAGCGATCCGGGATCTGTGCCGGGCGCGCACCGATGCGGTGGACGACCGCACGCGGGCCCGCCACCGGCTCAAGTCGTTCCTGCTGCGGCACGGGTTCCGCTATACGGCCAAGAGCACCTGGACCCCGGCGCACATGCGCTACCTGCGCGAGTTGGTGCTGCCGCACCCGGCGATGAAAGTGATCATGGAAGATTACCTCTGCGCCATCGATGCCGCCAACGAGCGGGTGAGCCGCTGCGAGGAGGCGATGGCGGACCTTCTCGTATCCTGGCAACTGCGGCCAGCGGTCGAAGCCCTCATGGGGTTCAAAGGGTTCAAGATCGTGGCGGCGATGATCACGGTGAGCGAACTGGGAGACATCCACCGCTTCGCCCACCCGCGTCAACTCATGGCCTACCTGGGGCTCGTCCCCAGCGAATCCACCAGCAGCGACAAACGCAAGCAGGGAGGCATCACCAAGTGCGGCAACCCGCACGCCCGCTGGCTGCTCGTCGAGTGTTCGCAGCACTACGACACACCGCCGAAAGTCAGCAAGGAACTTTCCATGCGCCAGGCGAAACTGGATCGCCGGGCCAAGGAGGTAAGTTGGCGGGCTCAGAATCGCCTGCACGCCCGCTTCAACCGGCTTCGGGGCCGCCGCCTCCAACGCAACAAGGCGATAACCGCTGTTGCCCGCGAGCTCACCGGCTTCATCTGGGAGCTGCTGCGCGAACTGCCCTGCTACACCAAGGTTGCCAATGCCCAATAATATGCGGCCTGCCGGCCGGATCACATCACGAAGCAGGGAACCACGGTTCCCCGCACCCCTCCTCTAAGGGGAACAGCAAGAAGCGCCAAAAGGAGGAATAACCTAATACCACAGACACGGAACAAGAAAGCAGATGCGAGGCGGATGCGAGCACGGTTGGCCAGCCCTCGAGGACGTTATGCGTTAAGCCACCCTAATACGGCGGCGAGCACGCGAGCCTAGATTGAGGACAGAGCCGCGGTGAATTCAAAAAATGTGGTGGCGCCAGAAACGGTGCCAAGGCCCACGAATATCAGCATACAAACCGCCGGGAACCTAATCACCCCGCCCGCTCCTCCGCCTCCCACTTGCTCTCACTTCCGGCCGCTAAGGAATGTTATGAAAAAACAATCCAGAAAACCATTTTGCCTGTTGACAAAACCGCAACCATATCAACGTCCCTCGTCAGGTATCGC
>JBAXFW010000109.1:0-1938 GCA_037139635.1 bacterium
AGTTTATATATTAAAAGCTTGGATTTAGGGTAACCCTGACAATGCCTCACGGCCTCGTTAGAACCTAAGCCTTATGTCCGCTTTACGCGGATATTTTATTTTCAGCCAGAGGCTGATTCGCCCTTGTTGGAAAAAATTATTATTATGAAAAAAATAGAAACTGAAAAAGAGGAAAATGTTAATTTAGTTTTGAAGTCAATCACCGACCGAAGTCTTTCAAGACCAGCCCTAGAATCTCTAGTCGAAGGACCAGTCATTTTAGTCAGAAAATCATCTGTTTTCGTTGATCTTGCCCCTTTTGGTACAGGTATTATCTATGGTAAAGAATTTATCAATGCCAAAGATATTATTAAGAAAATTGCTATTGGTGACCTTATTAAGGCCAAAGTTGTCGAAGCAGAAAATGAAGATGGTTATGTAGAATTATCTCTACGTGAAGCCAAACAAGCCTTAATTTGGAACGAAGCTGAAAAAGCTATTAAAGCAAAGACCGTAATGGACTTGGAAATTAAAGAAGCCAATAAAGGAGGTTTGATCCTAGACTGGCAAGGAATTCAAGGATTTCTTCCAGCATCTCAACTTAAGTCTGATCACTACCCTCGGGTAGAAGATAGTGATAAAGATAAAATCTTAAAAGAATTAAAAAAATTAGTTGGACAGAAAATTTCTGTTACTATTATTTCAACTCTACCCAAAGAAGGTAAATTAATTTTCTCCGAAAAAGACAATAACCCAGAAGAGAAAAAAGAAATTCTAAGTAAATATAATGTTGGGGATGATATGACTTGTACTATTGCCGGTATCGTCGACTTTGGAATGTTCTTGAAATTAGAAGATGGCCTAGAAGGACTTGTACACATTTCAGAACTTGATTGGGGTCTCGTAGAAGATCCTCGCTCAATGTTTAAGATTGGAGATGAAGTTCGGGCTAAAATAATCGAAATCAAAGATGGTAAAATATCCTTATCAATAAAGGCTCTAAAGGAAAATCCTTGGAAAGAATTTGAGGGAAAATTGAAAAAAGGAGATATCATCGAAGGTGTCGTTATTAAATACAACAAGCATGGTGCACTCGTATCTATCAAAGAAGGAGTCGCTGGCCTTGTACACAATTCAACCTTCACTTCTGAATCAAAACTTCGTGAAAAATTGGAACTTGGAAAGAAATACAATTTCCAAATTACTCTCTTTGAACCAAAGTCTCATAAGATGACTTTGATCCACCTAGAATAATTTTTGTTCAAAGTTCGACTTTAAACAAAATAATAAAAAAAGCCCCAGCCATACGGCCGGGGCTTTTTTTATTATTTAAATTTAAGAATTAACTATATCAGTAATCACTTCTTCAGGTCCGATATCTTCCATTATAGACTTTACTTGTTTTGCATAATTTTTAACGACTGATGGTGGATTGTAAGCTTTAAGAATTTGATCAGTTGTTTTATTATCATAATGCTTAGCAGTAGTTTCCATATTTCCACCTAAGTGTTTAGCCACAGTTTCAATAGCATCATCAAAGCTCTTAAACCCTATTCTACATGAACCCCAACCAAATGGGTTATTCTGAGCTTTTGGGTTTTTACACAAACTCCTACCACCGGTAGTTTCCCGAGCAGCAATAGCTGGCAATAATCTATAGTCCAAGTCATTTTTTTGTGCTTCTATTGCCATTTTCATACCGGTTCCTTCAAGTGGCATGTTATGCTCTTTAAAATAGGCATCGATAGCATCAGCTTGGATCTTTAAGTTTTGAGCTTCTTGGTCTACTACTTGGTTAAGAGCAAATAAACCAGAAGTCTCGATATTTAATTTTTGTGATAGCACTGCTTGTGGGGTCAAAACAACATTTACACTGTCCTTTGGGAGAATTCCCTGGGGCATTCCTATTGTCATGACGGGTAGTAAAACAAAAGATTCCACAAACCGTATCAATTTTTT
>JBAXFW010000110.1:0-1895 GCA_037139635.1 bacterium
GTTGTATTGTTTTTTAAAGAATAATAAGCTAGTTTAAATTTTGATTTTGGAACAATCGTAGACTGACTTAAGTAGGTCGTATTTTGTGCTAAATCTAAAGAGCCACCAAAAGCAACACTTGGAGATGTAGCACTCGAAATAACTGAATTTAAATTAGGGCTCGTGATGGGCGTAGAATTATTATTTTGCACTATAGCTAAATCAGCATTAATTGCTTTAATTGTCAAAGGCCCCACGGTGCCCGTCGTACTGATATTTTTACTTGCTTGATACTTCTTAACTGCATTTTTTGTTTGAGTAAAAAAATTTCCAGTTGGTAAGCCTGTCAAAAAACCCTTATTAATTAACAGTTGTTGTAATTCTTTAACACTATCATTTTTTGTTAAACCATAGTAAAGATTTTGATTGATTGAAGCAAAAACAAAAAATGGCATTAAAAACAAACCCAAAATAATAATATACTTTTTCATTAATTAATTATAACAAAAAATTACAGAAGTGGTGTAATTTATCTTAAAAAATATTTCTGTCTTGAGTCGTGTAATTTTAATAATTCAATCAAACGTAAAACAGGTGGCTAAATGATATAAATAATTTTCCAAAAAACTTTTTTTGAAAATAAGATTGCATAAAGTTATTATGTCAGTTCTTTATTTAATCAGTATATAAAAAAAGAACCATATTTATATGGCTCTTTTTCAATGCGCGACCTAGTGAACGAAGTTGGAACTAGAATACGAGAGCATAATGGGTGTATTTATATACCTATACTCAAATATTAATCTAATAAATGTTTATTTTTTATAAGATATTCGTGAATATTTTGCATAATTTCTAATCTTTTTGTTTTATGTGCATAAGGAAATTTAAAATAACTATTTATTAAAATTGAGGCATGTAAAACTTTCTCATCATAAGGTTTATTCCCAAAATATCCATCCACTAATTGCTTAGGAAATACACCTTTAGCTATATGATTATATAAAGTGCGACCTAAATCAATATATCCATTATTAAATCTGGGATTAGGGTCAAATACAGTAATTGGATTCGTTGCAAATATATTAGATGCACCAAAATCATCATGGCAATAACTACTTTTCTTTTCACTATTAGCGTGCTCAGTAAGTATTTCAATAGCAGTAGCTAAAGAACCATGTTCTTCTCCAAGTAAATTATTTTCATTAACATATTGATATCTTTTTTGCATATCTTCTGATTTAATCCAATCTTTAAATTCTGCAAATTCTGCTTTACCATTAACAACATGCCCATAACCTTCTGCTTTTGGCGAATGCATAACAGACAAGATATGTCCCATTTCAAAGTAAGTTCCATTCTTAATCAACTCTTCATTACTATAAGCTTCACTCAATATTGGTGCATCTATGTATTTCATAAGGGTGTAAACATGTCCACTTAATATACCGTCTTCAATTACATGTGGTACTTTAACTCCTGCCTGTTCCCATACTTTTAGAAACTGACCCTCTCCCAGAGAATTAGAGACACTTAAATGAATTTTAAGAACTAACTTTTCATTTAATGATTCTATAATGCATACGAGTGACGAGATACCCTTCTGAGCAAATGTAATACTAATCTCTTTATCCTTAAATAAGTTATGATTGGAAATAAAATCTTTCACACATGGAACAAGATTCAATCTTCTATCATTAAATTTTTTATCAACCTCGTGTTCAGATAATTTTGGTTCATTTTTAAAAACAATATTTGTATTTTTATTCTTGATTTCCATAATTTCATTATACCAGTTCTCCGTCCGCTACACCCGTAGCAAAAAGAACCATATTTCTATGGCTCTTTTTCTTGGCGCGATCGACCGGATTTGAACCGGCAACCTCCCGCGTGACAGGCGGGTGCTCTAACCAGTT
>JBAXFW010000111.1:0-1853 GCA_037139635.1 bacterium
TTCTAGTGCCGATGAAGATATAAATAAAGATATTACAAAACTTGAGCCAACATATTACTTTGTAAAAACAGACAAAAAACTTGAAGAAGTTGTCGAAAAAATAAAAGAGAAGCTTACTTTGCTCTAAAAATTTTCTTTATTTTTTACCTGAAATCTGGTAAAGTCTTTATATGTCACTATCTATAGGAATAGTCGGTCTGCCAAACGTAGGAAAATCCACGCTTTTTAATGCTCTCACAAAAAAGAGTGTACCGGCAGAAAATTATCCTTTTTGTACTATTGATCCTTCAGTAGGGATTGTTCCTGTGCCAGATTCTCGAATTTGGAAATTGTCAGAATTTTCTAAATCAGAAAAAACAATTCCGGCTGTGATTGAGTTTGTTGATATTGCTGGGCTCGTAGCCGGAGCTTCGAAAGGAGAAGGGTTGGGTAATAAATTTTTAACTAATATTCGAGAAGTTGATGCTATTGCTCACGTTGTACGGACTTTTCAAGATAATTCAGTAATTCATGTGGCAAATAAAGTTGACCCAATGCAAGATTTGGGAGTAATCAACTTAGAACTTGTTTTGGCAGACATGGAAGTTGTTTCAAAAAGAATTTCAGGTTTGACTCGGGAGTTGAAAAAAGGTGATAAAGGGGCAATCCTAGAAGATGTAATTTTAAAAAAGGTAGAAAAGGTACTCGAAGAAGGCCGAATGGCGACCGATGCAAATTTATCAGAGGATGAAAAATTTAAAATAAAATCTTTAAATTTACTTACCTTAAAACCAATGTTGTACGTTTTGAATGTTTCTGAAGCAAGTGAAAATATTGAAATAGAGCTTCCTGGTATTTCAGTAAAAATTGACCCAGTGTTTGAAAAAGGTTTTGAAGATTTAATTACCAAAAGTTATGAGTTATTGGGCTTGGAAACATTTTTAACTACTGGAACAGATGAGACACGAGCTTGGACCATAAAAAAGAATTCTACGGCACCTGTGGCAGGTATGGCTATCCACACAGATTTTAAAGATAAGTTCATCCGAGCTGAAGTAATAAATTGGCAAGACTTACTGAATGCTGGTTCGTATGCAAATGCTAAGGCTAAAGGTCAGGTTCGTACTGAAGGAAAGGATTATGTAGTGAAAGATGGAGATGTTATAGAATTTAAAATTTAGTTATGTTCAAACGAATTTATATTTTCTTTATCACCTATATGTCGGCAATGTATTTTTCCCAAACATTGTTAGTATTTTGGCTATTTCAAAATGGTTTTGGTTTTTCTGAACTTATCGTTTATTATTTATTGTCATTTTTAATTGCTTTAGTTGGTATATTTATTTTTCCTAAAAAACAAATGTCATCAAAAAAAGCGATTTTTTGGGGTATGATTTTTAGTGCCCTTTCTGTTTTGGTGCTTGTGAGAATTTTTAGCCCAATGCAGATTTATATTTCAGCAATTTTTTCTGGCTTAAATGTTATTTTTTTCTGGATACCATATAACATAATGTACTTTAAATATGGCAGTGATAGTAAAATTGGAGCAAATAGTGGAGCGTACTATTTAATTACTCCAATTATTGGCATAACCTTACAACCCCTGACTGGTATCGTGGCAGAGAAATTTGGATTTGAGTTCATGTTTTTATTGGGTATTATTATGTATATTGTACCATTGATACTTTTATATTTTTTACCAGATTTTAAATGGGAATTAAATATTAAAAAAGAACTTTTGGTCTCTAAGTTTAACTGGTCAACCTTATTGCAAGGCATGTCTTCTAAAATAAATTTTACAATTATACCAATTTTTACTTTATTTTTTATAACTACCCCAAGACAGTTTGGTAATTTTTTCGGTTACTTGGCAT
>JBAXFW010000112.1:0-1848 GCA_037139635.1 bacterium
ACCTCACCCTAAAATCCCGCATTGCATTCGCCCAGCCTTTAAATCTATGGGCAGAGCTTTGCTCTGCCCGCGAAAATTTTGCCCAAAAGGATTTAGGTTTGATTGCGGAGCCGTTGATCGGGATTGAACCGATGACCTCGATATTACCAATATCGTGCTCTACCAACTGAGCTACAACGGCTAAAACAAAACGAAGTTTTGTTCGCCCGAGCTTTTATGAATAAAAGCTTTAGGGTATTTAGTCATCTTAACTTATTTTTTAGACTTTTTCCACCCCGAAGCAAAGCTACGGGGGCAGGCTTTATAATTTTTTATTGAGTTTCCAATCTTCAATTTTTTTATGATCACCCGAAAGAAGAACCTTGGGTACTCTGTAGTTTTTGTTTTTGTATTTCAAAATTTCAGGGCGGGTGTACACTTCACTCGATGAGACTCTCTCTTCTTCGCGAGAATCGAAATTTCCCAAGACTCCTTCTATCTGTCTCGAGACACAATCGACGAGTACCATAGCAGGTATCTCCCCTCCTGTGAGCACATAATCTCCGATTGAGATTTTTTTTGTTTTTAAAATTTTATCTACTCGAGCATCGATGCCTTCGTATCTTCCACAAATCAAAATCACATCTGTATATTTTTTAGAAATTTTCTTCGCAAAAGTTGTAGTAAATTTTTCTGCACTTGGCACGAAATTTATTACCAATATATTTCTGTTGCTTGTAATTTTTCTGAATGGTCTGGCCGGGGTTGGGGCCCCGGAGGACCGAGGACCTGAAGAAAATTTACAAGCAACGGAAATTGCCTTCTCCACTGCCTTTAAAATTGGCTCGGCACGCATCACCATGCCGGGACCTCCGGCATAAGGTTTATCATCGACTGGTTTATAGTTATTTTTAGGAGCCTTCACGAAATCCCGAGGGTTGTAAAATTTAACAGAAATAAGCTTATTTTTTATTGCCCGCCCCAAAATCGATTCATTTAAATATGAATCAAACATGTCAGGAAATATGGTAATGATATGAAATCGCATAATTCTAGTTTATAGGTTCTATTATAAAAATACAAGCATAAACAAAAGAGCCTCGATTTTCATCGAGGCTCTTTTTTCAAAAACTAAATTCCTTTTAAGTCTTCCATTGCTTGGTCTACGGTCTTGAGAGAAGAACTTTGAGAAGGAGCAGGTCTTACGCTTCCTTCTGGCTCGTTGATTTTTAAGTTCACGCGAGCATTGTTCTTCATACCAATTACTCGAAGTAATGTTCGAATTGCTTTTGCAGTGTTTCCCATTCTACCGATGATCTTGCCCATGTCGGCAGGATTTACAGTAAGAGAGATAAGAACACCCATTTCATCGACAGTACGATCGATTTTTACATCGTTCGGATTATCAACTAAAGCTTTTACGACATACTCCAAGAATATCTTGTCTGCGTCTTGCATAGTATAGAAGTATAATATTTTTAATCATTGCAGTATTCCGACTAAATGACTGCTTCCTTTAAGTATACAGAATTATTTCTTTGCTTTCAACCCTGTCGCTCGCAAGCGACGGGTTCAACTCCTTTTTATCTTAAAATTACTTCTTTGCCTTTAGTTCCTTTTTCTTAGAGGTTGGACTTTTTTTAGGCAATACATTTTTTTTCTTACCTTCGATAACTTTTTGGTGCACAAGAAAGTTGTGCATAGTATCAGAAAGTTGTGCTCCCTTACTCATCCAATATACAATTCTATCTGATTGAAATTTTGCATTTCCTTCTTTTGGATTATAAGTGCCCACTATTTCTAAAAATTTACCACTCTTGGTACTGTTCTTGGAATCGGTCAAAACAGCACGAAATGAAGGGTCATTTT
>JBAXFW010000113.1:0-1832 GCA_037139635.1 bacterium
AAATTATCCACTCCAAAAAATAGATATCTTTATTAATGATGTATATTTAGGAACATCAAAACCACCTTTTAATTTTTCTTTTACTCCTTCTGAATTAATAAACTTGAGAGATTTAAATGATATAAAATTGATTTCATACGATAGCACATATAACAACTCAGAAACAAACTCAACTTTTCGGGTGCAATAAATTAGTTTATATTTCTAAAGAAATACTCCACACAGCATCAAAAAGTGCCTTAATTGAGAGTGCCATATCATTACTTTCTACAATAAAACCAAAAAATTCTTTCTTTTTTGAAATAAAGGCAACTTTTTTGCCATAAATAAAAATAGTATAAGGCATTTTAAATCCCAAAGGGGCATATCTTATAATTCTAGGGTTTTCTGGAGCATTACCATAAAGTGGATAATCTGTTTCCCCCTCCCTGATTCTAATAGAAGTTGAAATCATTCCTTTGGCAACCCTTCTTCTAATCCATTCATCTTGATATTCTTGCCCTAGCTCTTCCACTAAATCTGCAATAGAAGCAATATAATAAAAATCTTTTTTTTCTTCTAAAATATCTTCAAAAATATTATGAACTCCCGCCTGTCCAACATATACTTTTAAAATTGGTTTTTCTGAAGTAGATCCAATTAAATTTTGTAGCTCTGGCATTAATTGCTTTGCTAAATTATAAGAATCCTGAGTCTTTTTTAAAAGATTGTTTGGATGTTCGGCAACATATAAAATTTTTTTTGCTTTTGGAAAAGTAGTAATTAAACCTTTCTTTTTTAATTCTTCTAAAATCAAATAACAGGTTGGCCTTTTAATACCTGTCTTCTCAGAAATGGACATAACTGAAAACTTACTCAAACCAAGTCCCGCTAGGTATATTTTTGATTCTTTTTCATTTAACCCTAATTTTTCAAGGGATTTTATAAACTCTATTGCCATATTGTAAGTATATTCTTTTATATTAAAATGTCAACTATTCTGACAAATAATAGTTTTTACAAATATAACTTTATTTGTAAGGATATATTTAATATTTGTGTTTTATTATATTGACAATTATATTTAATATGCTATACTTACCTCAGATAAAGTTATTTAACAAAAGTTTTTGATTGGTTGCTATAGGTTCTTTATAGAGCTTATGGCAACCAATTAAAATAAATAAAATGGACAAGTATATTATTAACAACAATATTTATGAATTTACTAGCTTTTGCTTACAATTGCACAATTTAGTAAATTTAAGAATAGACGAGACTCAACACTGTATCTGCTGTATGCATTATGGTAAAAATGGCTACGTAGAGGAGCAAATTAATATCCTCATAAAAAACTATCTTGGAATTGATAGAAATGAAATAATTTTTGGCGGAACACATCTTGAATTAATTGCTAAAAAAGCTAAAGAAGCCCTTCCTGAACTAAATAAAAATCAATTATTTGATCTCATCAGATCATTAATCTACCAATAAATTTTTTGCCTTATGAAAATAACCTTAAGAATGATTGTTTACGCTCGTAAACGATTAGAAGAAATACACTGGATGTATTTCGCAAACCCAATTGCAGAACCAAAAATTTTTCTGATTCTCAAGCAAATAACAACAGATCTATGTGGGCTTATTTTGGGCCTATGCGACCTTGGATTAGAAAAAATTCAACTTTCCCTAACAAGGGGCAAAATAAAACCTAGCTGTTAAAGCTAGGTTTTTTTATTACATAAATTTTTGGGGAGCTTTTTTATCTAATAGATCTTTTAATTTTTCAAAAATCTCATCTTTTTTTATAAAAATTTCGTTTTTATAAATTGGTTTAATGTTTAAATAAATAA
>JBAXFW010000114.1:0-1796 GCA_037139635.1 bacterium
ATACTTGTATATTATATCAGATTTATAGTTAAAAGTCAAGAGTAAGATTTAAATAAAAAAACCGGCACGAAAAAATTCGCGTCGGCTTATAGTTATTTTTCCAGCCAAAAAATGTGCTTTTACTGCTGGATGATAAAACCATTTGTTCCCAGGCCAGTAAAAATTGGCAAATCTTTTTTTCCTTCGAGCTTCCTGAAAGCTTCGATTGCTCGATGATAAAAAATTTCTGGTGGGCCCCCAATGGCCACAAAGTCTTCGTTAGGTAATTCTGGACGATTTTTTAATCCTGAATGCTCCCACGAAAGACGCTCTACCAAAGGCCCTGGTCCTACTTTTGTTTCAAAATAAACACTGAAACTTTCATAGAATGTGCCTTCATTTCTATAGTACCTTTGAGTGTAGAAGACCGAAGCTTTTTTACCTTCAATCTTTTTCCAGCTCATCCATTTTTGATTTATAATGATTCCATCAGGGTCATATTGCTTCGAAAAAATTCCGTCGCATACTTCACCTGAAAAGCAATCAATACTAAGCTCTGGTCCAGGGTAAAACATCAATTTGCTGCTTTTAAATTTTTCATGCCCTAGTTTAACTGGCACAGCAAGGAGGGAGCGATTCTCTCCATAACAACTTATTTTTATTTTCCCTACCTTATCCCCAGGAGCAGAATTTAGCAGAGTTTGATTTATTTCTGCCAAGGCACATATTATTTTGGGAGAAAGCCTCAAGACTCCATTGGTTTTTTCCCTTTCGATTATAACTTCCGCCAAAGAATCTTTCGGAGAAATTCTTAATTCCGTTTTTACATCTTTTTTAGAACTACAGGATGCAAATACTGTAATAGCTACGCATAATGCGATAGCTAATTTCATTTTTTCCATAACTTTTTTTAATAGATTAATTAAACCAAAATTGGTTTTTAAAACCTCCTTTGGATAGAAGCTTTAAAAACCAATCTAATTTAATACCCAAAAAACTATGATATTCTCAAAGTGCAATATATCTATATATTATGTCAGATTTAAGTAAAAAGTCAAGAGTAAGATTTAAATAAAAAATGAGCCTTGATTTTTTACAATCAAGGCTCTGGTATGAACTTCTATTTTTTTTTCCGGGGTTCAAAAGAACCTCTTATAATGGAATCAAAAAGAGAGATATCCTTATCATAAACATATGAGCCGTCGCCATATTCCGTTTGTGACAAAAAATATCCGACTTTCATCTTGGGCAAATAAAAGAACTTGCACACAGTCGTAGAATTAGAGAAGGTCTCCTTTTTTGTTTTTAAATTTTTATTGGACTCATAAAAGTCCTCAGTAACTATTGCGAGCGGCAGAACACTCTGTGTAGTATCAAAAACAATTTTGCACATACCGCTGCTTGTCATGTATTCAATTGTTCCATTATCAACCAGGGTGTCGTTTGAATAACGATATATTTTTTCAGACTTAAATCTGCCTGATTGCTCTGAAAAAATCTTAAGGTATTCCCTTGTTTCACAAGGAGTCACAAAAATTGCATGTTTATACTCATGTATCTTTTTTAAAGATGCAATTTTTTGGTCATAATCAGTAGACACAAGCCCACTGATTACTCTCTTCAGTGAATCCACCGTCTTTACGGAATACAGTACTTGAGGTGCTTTTTGAGCACTACTTTCACTGTGTAAAATTAATGCCGACAATGTGACAAAAACGAAAAGAAATGTCATTTTTTTCATGGCGTAAATGGTTTAGATTAGTTAAATTAAAAATTGGTTTTTAAAACCTCCTTTGGCTAGAAGCTTTAAAAACCAA
>JBAXFW010000115.1:0-1757 GCA_037139635.1 bacterium
TATCTATACAAAACAAAACCACCTAAATGGTGGTTTTGTTTTACTAAATGTAGTTTAAAAACTAACAAGTTGAAGGAGCAAAGGTTATGGTTGTTTCTGTTACAGTAGCTGAAGTACAAGTACCCGCACCACCAGCTATAGCAGGAATAGTCATAGAAAAAGTACCAGCTTGAGTACAAGCTGTTCCAACTGTTGCTGCTCCATGGTGGGTAGTTGCTGCTCCAGCAGCCGTGATCATGGTTGCGTCTGTCGCAACTGTATTACCATCACATGTTGAAACTAGAGAAGGTTGAGAACTAGCAACTTCTGCCTTAAAAGCTCCTGCTAGTGCTTTCTGTCTTGCTCCAGTTAGTGATGTCAAAACGACTGCTGACAAAATACCGATGATTGCGATAACAACCAACAATTCGATTAATGTAAAACCTTTTTTAAAATTCTTCATAATTTATTATTAACAACTAATTTATAATGTTTCCTGCTTTCGGCAAGAAATTTCGACTTATTTTTAATATACAATAATTATATCACAAAACCCATAGATAAAAGCAAATTGAGTTATCCACAGGAACTAATTACATTGAGCCCGTCATTTGATAAATCGGCATAAGAACAGAAACAAGCAATATTCCTACCCCAAGACCCAAAACCACAATCATTACTGGCTCAATCATACCTACAAGAGTATCAATAGCATCATCCACTTCTCTTTTGTAGAAATCTCCTAAAGTTTTCAAAATTGTTCCTAACGACCCCGTCTCCTCCCCAACCTTAACCATTTGTACTAAGATACCAGGCAATAGTTCAGGATATTTTTCAAATGCTGCAGATAAAGAACTACCTGCTTTTACTTCTTCTAATACTTTTTTCAAAATATCTTTATAGATACGACTACCGACAACTTCAGCAGTAAGGTCAATCGCTCTAATAATACTAATGCCGGAAGTAAGCATCGTATCCATATTATCAGCAATACGAGATAAGTATAATTTTCTAAACAAATTACCCACAGCTGGAATCGTCAATTTTACTTTATCTATATATATCTGCCCCTTTTCAGTTGAAGACAATCTCCAAATCCAAATTCCCAACAAAATTATAGCTATTAGAACAATAAAACCATAATGTACAAAAAAATTAGACAAAGCAATAACTATTTTTGTATACATTGGAATTTCTTGTCCAGTAGATAGAATAATCGTAGAAATTTTTGGAATAACTACCACAAACATCATTGCCATAACTACAAAAAATGTGACCACAACGAAAACTGGATAGATAAGTGCATTTCTAGTTTTAGAAGTAAGAGAGTACTGACGATCCAAATAATCAGCTAAATGAGAAAAGGTTTGAGTAAGTTTTCCTGTCTCCTCTCCTGACTTAACCATATTGACATAAAATTCTGAAAAAACGTCCGGATGCCTAGCCAAAGCGCCTGAAATAGAAATTCCAGATTGTAAATCATCAGCTATCTGTGTTAATTTTCTACCTAAAAGTTTATTCTCACTATTAGCAGAAAGCATTGTAAAAATCTTTAAGGCTGAAACCTGTGCCTCGAATAAAGTAGATATTTGACGAGAAAGAATAACGACGTCTTTCATCGCTACTTTTTCAAAAAAAGATAATTCAAAAAGGGACTTCTTTTTTTCTTGGTCCACAATAGAAATAATAACGAGACTTCTGCGCTGTAGGGCACTGATAGCCATATCGCGCGTAGCCGCATCTATTTCTCCTTCTTTGTTTATTCCTTTTTCATCTAC
>JBAXFW010000116.1:0-1734 GCA_037139635.1 bacterium
CTTGTAGGAGGGGGTATAGGAGTAGCCCCGCTATGCTTGATTGCCAGGTATCTGACAGACCTGCAAAAAAATGTATATTTTTTGCTTTATCAATAAATTCCTTATCTTTATCATCTTCTACTTGTATAGCAGTATTAACATATCCAATTTTCATCTGGTCTTTTGGAATACCAGTTAAATTATAGCCGTATTTAAGAAGAAAAGTATAATCAGACGCAAGGATTAGTTTCATATTATTTTTTGTTCTTAATCCATATATTTTTAATAAAAGAAATTGAAAGTGTAGAAAGCAAAAAACCTAAGGTTGGAACAATTGCATTTATAAAAGGTTTGGGTAACCTTGCAAAGAAAAAAAATAAAATTATAACAATATAAGTTAAAATTGCTACAAGTATTTTTCTAAATAAACTTGTTTCCCAAACTTTATCTTTCTCAACTCGCATGTTTCTTTCTTTTATTTCTTGAATATCTTTTTTGATTTGTTCTAGTTCTTCCATAGTCTTATCTTAACACTTTTACGAAAAGTTCTGAACCCTACGGGGGTATCAAAAAAACCCTTATGAAATAATGTTAAAAATTTTGCTCCCTCTCGTGGACAAGTTCAGAACTCTGAATTGGACCAGTATTAAAAGCGAATTGCAGTTTAGTGGTATTTTGGGACTATTTCCAACACTTACACTTCAGAACTAATTATTTTTTTAGGTTTATCATCAGGGTCAAAAAAATGTATCTTAAAATCATTTAGTTTTGGTAAAGTTAAACTAGCTCGTGCTTTATCCAAAGCTATCTTGTTATTTTTCTCAAGTATATGCTCTAATACTTTTTTCTTGTGTGCAGAAGTTGTCTCCGAGTTTATCGTTGAGCAAACAGCACCAGTAAGTAAATCTGATATTTGCATTGCTCCGAGTATATGCGAAGTTCCTTGACAACAAAACTCAAGTTTCTGCTTAAATCTCGCATCCTTTTCAGCTATTTTTCTTATTTCTCTAGCTTCTCTATCTCCTAAGTTTCCGTCATTATCAAACAAAACATACAATGGTTCATTGATACCAGCATTTTGCAATTTCCAAGTAATTGTTCTTATTAAAGCATAGCCAGCTCTGTATTTATCAGTGCCACCTCTTCTATAACAAATAGAATGAAAAGTAATACTCTTTTCATTAAAAAATAAATCAATAAAATCACAATATCTATCACAGTATTGGTCTATCCTATGCCATTTGAGTTCACCAAAAAGTTTGTGTTTTATTCTTAAGCTAACAAAATCTGCCTCTAAAGTTGGTAAGATTTTTTCAGAAATAAGTAGACCTCCTAAAACCATTTTTTGATGTTCCTCACTTTCGTCTAAGATTAAGAACATCTGATTTTTTAAGCAGATAGCATCTCACCTAATTTGTTGAACACTTTGTATTCTTCCTTAAAAGGTTTTTTTGCTAAATCTGCTTGCTTTAATACTGATAACCTTGAAACCTGTGCTTCAACCAAAGAGGAAAGATATTGTGCCTCTTTATGAGTAGGGACTCATTTAACGCTCGAATCTTTTTCTATATTTTTATATTTAATTTTTGTAAATCTATAATTTCCACATCCGCCCAAACAAGGAACATCAAATTTTTCTAATAATTTATTTGTAAGCCATTTCGATTTATCAAATAATTCTTTTAATAATATTTTACGATCTTCTTTTCTTTTTATTTCATTCAATTTTAATTCTTTATCTAATATATACTCTTG
>JBAXFW010000117.1:0-1596 GCA_037139635.1 bacterium
CATCCTGAACTTGATTCAGGATCTTTTTATGGTAAAGTATTTTTTGACTACTATTTGGATTACCGTTTTGGCAGTCGTGATACCACTAATCGGTCTTGCAATTGTTTTGCCTTCATTTGTGAATAATTATTTGGGTTCATTGGGAGGAGGTAGTTCGACAAATGTTCTTGATTCTGTCAAAAGTCTTGGTTTGTAAAATATGCTATACTATAACAGTATAATAAAATATACTTGTCCCGTTAGAAATCCAACAATGGGTCAAAGATTATAAGATAACAAATTATTTGTTTTTATGTATATAAAATATACGTACGAACATAAAATTTTTAATGGGATGGAACTAAAAGCTTTGTGTATGAAGTGTCGTGATGCAAACAATAAGCCAACGATGCAAGTAATGAAGGACCCAAAAGTAGAAGAAAAAAATAATCGATATTCTGCTAAAGGTCAATGTACTCAGTGTGGAGGAAATATGTTTAAGTTTATGTCAAAAGCTGACGCTGAAGCAATAAAATAATATATACTCAAAAAGCCTTTCGGGGCTTTTTGTTTTATATGATAAAATTAAAAGATGTTGGAATTTAATAAAAAAGAAATAGCTTTATTGGTGAAATTGAATACTCCAGCGAAAGTACAGGATTTTTTAAATAGCCTTCCTTTTAATTTTGAAAAAGATGGGAAGGACACCTTAAAGTCACCAATTAGGGTTTTACGAGAGAAAAATGCCCATTGCATAGAAGGCGCAATATTGGGAGCATATATTCTCTCTATCCATGGCCATAAGCCCCAAATTCTTCATTTAAAGACCACTAGAGGAGACTTTGACCACGTAGTTACTTTATTCCGCGAAGATGGTTTTTGGGGTGCATTGTCGAAGACAAATCATGCAGTACTCAGGTATCGGGAGCCAGTTTATAGAAATGTGCGAGAACTTGTGATGTCATATTTTCATGAATATTTTTTAGATAATGGCGCGAAAACTCTAAGAGAGTTTTCGCGCCCTCTTAATCTCAATATTTTCGAAAAAGGCTGGGAAACAACGGAAGAAGATTTATGGGGCATAGATCAAGAGCTCGATAAAATTAAACATTACAAAATTGTTTCAGAAAAAATTATTAAAAAACTTCGCAAAGCTGACGAGATTGAGATAATTGCAGGGAGAATAGTAAATGAGAAGCAGCCTGCCCGCAATGCTAAAGCATAGCTTTTGCAGGCGGGGAAAAATAGAAGAATACAAAAAAATAAGTAAAAATGTTATCATAAATACATGAAACTGGAAACAAAAAGACTAATATTGAGAAAGCCAAAAATGAGCGATTGGAAGGACGTTTTGGAAGGAGTGGGTGAATATGATGTTGCTAAAATGCTTTTAAAGATTCCACATCCTTACTATAAAAAAGACGCAGAAGAATTTATTAAAAAAACAATAAAAAGATGGAGAAAAAAAGTTAAGGATGATTACTTATTTTTAATTGAATTAAAATTTGAGAAAAAGGTTATAGGTGCTATTGGGCTTCATAATGTAGATGATTTTTCAAAAATCGCCACTACTGGCTCTTGGATAAATAAAAAATATTGGCGAGTTGGATATATGAC